>JAEYTN010000367.1 GCA_023433985.1 Pseudomonadota bacterium
GTGATCTCCAGCAGCCGGTAACCGAGCTGCCACGCCCCGTCGGTATTGCGCTCGACCACGTTTTCTTCGCTGAGGTCGAGCAGCAGGCGGTGTACCGAACCAACCGGCAGGTCGAGCTGCTGCGCCACCGCGCGCACCCCGAGCGCGCCCTTGCGAGCGAGAAGATCGAGAACCTGGATGGTGCGGCGCGGACTAGACACGCCACGCCCCCGAGGCCGTTCCCGCCCTCGAACAGGCAGCATTCGCGCTGCGCGAACGCGTCTGGCGCACGGCTGGCCGCACCCGAAATCTCCTCCCTGACGGCACGGCTTTACGCCATGCCGAGTGTTCCATTGGTGGAACACGCTGTCCCAACAGTGAGACTCCCGCAGCGGCTCAAGTCAACGGGGAATGACAGCGATACCGGTAAACCGTTCGTAGGGGGGAACGATGTTCAACTAACTGAACACCTATCTCCCCTCTCGTGGAGGAGGTAGCCAAGCGCGGGCGGGAAAGCTTGCCGAGGTCGATTCCCGCTCCCCGCAAACCCTCCACTTCGCCAGCGCGCCCACGCGCCTTCGCGACCTTTCCCGGCAAAAGGGAGGCTAGGGCGGCTCGCCCGGATCGGACGAGCCGCCCGACAGGCACTACTTCTTGTAGAAGTCCAGCATGCGCAGCAGCCCCTGCAGGTAGCCGATGGCGTGCGAGCGGCCGCGATGGTTCCAGTCGCTGTCGCCATCCATCTTCGGCACGTGGTCGTCGAGCAGGAAGCCCTCGAACCCGTTCTTGTCGAGCAGCGCCACCACCTCGGCCGGGTCGAAATTGCCGTCGCCGATGAAGCACTCGGTGAAATTCGGCACCGTGCCCTGCACGTCGCGGAAGTGGATGTAGGAGATCGCCCCCTTGGGCGCGAAATACTCGATCATCTCGGTGACGTTGGCCTTGCCGCCCGGCATCTCCGAACAGCAGCCGAGGCAGAGATCCAGCGACCAGCTCGGCGAGCGGCCGAGCAGCTCGTAGGCCTTCTTGAAGTTGTCCGGCTTGTAGAACAGCCGCGCCACCCCGCCCAGCATCGGCACCGGCGGATCGTCCGGGTGGAGCGCCAGCTTCAGTCCTTCCTCCTCGGCCACCGGCAGCACGGCGCGCATGAAGTACTCGTAGTTGCTCCACATCTGCTCTTCGGTGATGAACGGGCCATCCTTGCCGAACAGCGGCATCGAGCTGGCGCGCCCCAGCGTGGTCGGCATGAACGAGCGCAGCATCTCGAGATTGTCGATATTGGCCTCGACGATCGACATGTCGAACTTGCGCGCCGTCGCGCCGCCGCGGGTGAGCCCGTTTCGATCCGTGGTCCACACCGAGTTGGGCATGAAGTGCAGCCCCAGCACCGGTACGCCGGCGCGCGCCACGGCGCGGATCGTCGCCTGGTAGTTCTCGATCTGCTCGTCGCGGCCCTCGAGGCCCATCATCGCCTTGTGGTAGAAGTGCGTGGGCACGTTCTCGATCGCCTCGAACTTGAGCCCCGCCCCCTCGACCTTGCTCACCAGCTCGCGCACATCCTTCTCTTCCCAGCGCGCATCGCCCGGAAGCGTCGGGTTGTTCATCTGCAACCCGTTCACGCCGATCTGCGCCGCGAACCGCAGCCGCTCCTCGGTCAGGTCGTGGAACTGGCCGACCGCTACCCTCATACCCATCGTCTTTGTCCTAATGTGGCGTTGAACGTCTCCGTCATCCCTTCACCGCACCTTCGGCCATGCCGGCCACCATGAAGCGCTGGGCGACGAAATAGAGGATCATCAGCGGCACCGAGGAGATGACGGCGCCCGCCATCAATGGCCCCCACGGCAGCACGTCGCTGGTGATGAGATAGTTGAGCGCCAGCGGCGCAGTCCGCTGGCTTTCGGAGGTGATGAGCACAAGCGCGAACAGCAGCTCGTTCCACGCCCCGGTGAAGGTGAAGATGGCCACCGCCGCCAGCCCCGGCGCCGAGAGCGGCAGCGTGATCCGCACGAGCGCCCCGAAGCGGCTCAGCCCGTCGATCATCCCCTGCTCCTCGAGCTCGCGCGGCACGCCGCGGAAATAACCCTGCAGCAGCCAGGTCGAGAGCGGCAGCGAGAAGGTGAGGTAGACGAGGATCAGCCCCACCAGCGAGTTGCCGAGCTTGAGCTGCGCCATCACGATCGTCAGCGGAATGAACAGCAGCGACCCCGGCGTCAGGTAGGCGAACAGGATCAGCCGCCCGAAGAACCCGCGGAAACGATAGCGGAACCGCACCATCGAATAGGCGGCAAAGCTGGAGATCGTCACCGAGATCACCGTGACGATGGTCGACACGATCAGGCTGTTGCGGATGGCGAGCAGGAAGTCGCCGTCGGCGAGCAGCTTGTTGAAGTTGTCGAGCGTGAACGTCTTCGGCCACAGCGACGGCACGCGATAGATTTCGCGCGGCAGCTTCAGCGAGGTAATGATCATCCAGTAGATCGGGAACAGCACCAGCAGCACCGCCACGATCAGCAGCGCATAGGTCACGACCCGGCCGACGATGAAGCGGCGGTACGATGAGGCGGAACGGACCGGCGCGGCGCTGGCGACCTCGGCGAGCGTGGCCATTATTCCTCCCTCCGCATCATCAGCGAGGTGGCGAACAGCACGAGGATGGCGAGCACCGGCAGCATGTACACCGACACCGCCGCCGCCTCGCCGATCCGCTGCGTCTGCATGCCGAAATAGGCGAGCACCGGAAACACCATGGTCGCGTCCGACGGACCGCCCGCGGTCAGCAGCCACACGTGCTCGAACCCGTTGGCGGTCCAGATCGAGCTCAGCAGCGTCGTCACGATGATCACCGGCATCAGGCTGGGCAGCGTCACGTTCCAGAACCGCTGCCAGGCGTTGGCACCATCGACGATCGCCGCCTCGTAGAGCTCCTTGGGCACCGATTGCAGCGCCGCGAGGATCGAGACGAACCAGAACGGGAAGCCGCGCCATACCGAGGCGAGGATCACGGACGCCATCGCCGTCTGCCGCTGCCCCAGCCAGTCGATCACCTCGGGGTAGATCCCGGTCTGCGTCAGGATCAGGTTTATGCCGCCGCCGATCGGCTGGTAGAGCACGCGCCAGGTCAGGAAGGCGACGAAGGCCGGCATCGCCCAGGGCAGCATCAGGAACGAGCGAAAGATGCCGCGGCCCGGCAGCTTCTGGTGCACCAGCAGCGCCAGCCCCAGCCCGATCCCGAGCTTCAGCGCGTCCGACACCAGCACGATGGTCACGGTGTTCCAGATCGCGCTCCAGAATGTGGTCGTGCGCGCCAGGTACTCGAAGTTCTTGAAGCCGACGAAATTGCCGACGCTGCCCACCACCATGTCGGTGAACGACACCCAGATGGCGAACAGGAACGGATAGGCGACGAGGCCGCAGATCAGCAGGATGACCGGCGCCACGAGCAGGTAGGCGAAGAGTTTCACCCGGGCACCGCCCGAAAGCAGCGGCCGCCGGGCCGCCGGGATGTTGTCAGCCGCAAGTGACATGGCCCGACCCGCTCCTGAGTGAATGAGGCCCGCGGCCGGCGTGCAACCGGCCGCGGGAACGAGAGGTGCCTAGGCGTACTTGTCGTAGATCGCCTGGCCCTGCGCCTGCGCTTCGGCGATAGCCCTGTCGAAGTCCCACCCATCCACCACGACGCGCTGCGCCAGCTTGGGAATGATGAAGTTCGAGCCGAAATCGGCGAAGGCGGCGTTGTTGACGTCGGGCCAGGCCGGCGCCGTGCCGTTCTTCGCGAGCCCGAGCAGGCCCACGAGAATGGTGTTGGTACCGTCGAACGCCTGCAGCTTCTCCTGGTCGGCGAGCACCGGCCCGTAGATCGCCACGTTGAAGTAGGCGTTCATGAACTCCGGCGAAGACAGGTGCTCGAGCAGCGCCTTCGCCTCGTCCTGCAGCGGGCTCGCCTTGGTGATCGCGCGCAGCTGCACGTCGATCGGCGAGATGATGCCCTTCGGCCCGCCCGGCAGTGGCGAGAAGGCGCTCGCTTCGAACAGTTCCGGATCGTCCTTCTTGGCGGCGATGCCGACCGAGCCGGTATTGGCGATGAAGCCGGCCTGGCCCGACAGGTAGGCCTGGTTGTCGCCGGCGCCGTCCCAGGTCGTGTTGCCGGGCGAGAACAGCTTCTTGTCGAAGGCGTCCTTCACCCAGGCGAGCCACTCGCGCGTCTCCGGCGAGTCGAGCGTCACCTTCTTGCCCGCGTCGTCGGCGATGCGGCCGCCATACGATTGCAGCACCGCCACCTGCAGGTTGGCGTCGCCGACGTTGGACAGCGCCAGCCCCAGCCCGGAGACTGGCGGCTTGTTGATCGCCTCGGCCTGCGCCTTCAGCTCTTCCCAGGTCTTCGGCGCCTCGGTGAAGCCGGCGGGCTCGAGCAGGTCCTTGCGGCGGAGCAGCAGGTTGCCGTTGACGCCGAACGGGATGCCGACGCGCGCCACGCCGCCATCCTCGGTGAGGTCGCTCGCCGTATCGGGACCGGCGAACCAGCCGCCCTGCGCATCGCCGATCTTCTTGTAGAGGTCGCCGACATCGGAGAACTGGCTCTGCCGCGCCAGCAGGCGGGCGAGACCGAGGCCGAGGTCCAGCGCATCCGGCATGGTGTTGGACGAGACCGCCGCCGAGACCTTCTGCGTGGTCTCGTTCTGGTTGATCATCACCACTTCGGTCTCGACGCCGTTGGCAGCGCCCCAGGCGTTTATGGTGTCGGTCAACAGCTTGTTGGCGTCGTCCGAAAAGATCAGGCCGCCCCAGTAGGTGAGCTTCTTGCCCTGCGCGAGCGCCGGCATCGGAAAGCCCGATGCTGCAGCGAGCGCCACGCCGCTGGCAGCCGTCGCGAGCACCTTGCGGCGCGACCACTTGTTGGTTTTGTTGCTGTCGGTCATTGGATCTCCTCCCTCCAAATCGGAGCCCGTCGCACTCAGGCGGCGCGTGGGCTTGCTCTCCCCTGACGCGGCCACGCCTGTCAGGCGCGGTAGCCGCTGCTACCCTCCCGGCACCGTCGTCTCGCCGTTATGTGCCCTCTGGCGCCGGCGACGGATTAAATATATTTAATCGTCTCTTTAGGAACGTATAGGCGGCGAATAATCGATGTCAACGCTCATCGAGTGCCATCTTTGGTCGGATGGCAGCGTCCGGCAGGACCACGGAACGGAGGGAACTTGGACGGCGGTATCGAC
>JAEYTN010000389.1 GCA_023433985.1 Pseudomonadota bacterium
GGCTGGCAGCCGCTGCCCGGACCGCCGTGGAGGTAGACTGCGGGCGTGAGCCCCGGGTGGCCGAGAGTTTCGACGTGGAGTTCGTGGCCGTCGGTGACCGGGAGGCGGAAGGTGGGGGTGGCGGGCGAGTGCATGGGGGTGGAGTATACCGGGGGGATGGAGCGGGGGAAACGGGGGGTGATGGGGCCGGGTCGGGTTTGTTGCCGCGCCCCCTCCACCACGCTCCCCTCTCCCGCTTCGCGGTGGAGGATCACTCGGCCGTTGTGCCTGCCAAGAGCTTAGAAATTCTGCGTTTCAGGCTCCAGGGTGCCGCCGGCGAAGTTGCGGTAGAGGTAGCGGTTGGTGCCGGTGGCAGACTCCAGTTCGGCGGTCTTGAAGATGGTTTCGTGCAAGGGGGAGAGGTGGCAGGCGGGGTCGGTGGCGCCGGCATCGCCGGTGAGCGCGAAAGCCTGGCAGCGGCAGCCGCCGAAATCCATCTCCTTGAAGGCGCAGCTCTGGCACGGTTCGCGCATCCAGCCGGTGCCGCGGTATTTGTTGAAGGCGTCGGAGTTCTGCCAAATCCAGGCGATGGAGTGGTTGGAGCGGACCGACTCGAACTCCAGCGTCGCGATCGATTCCGCGGCGTGGCAGGGAAGGACCTTGCCCGAGGGCGTGATGTTGAAGAACTGCCGCCCCCAGCCGCCCATGCACTTCTTGGGACGGATCGCGTAGTAGTCGGGCACCACGAAATCGATGTCGAGGATGCCGGCGAGGCGGGTTTGGGCGGCCTCGACGGTGGCGGTCATCTCGTCGATCTGCGCGAGGGTGGGCATCAGGGCGGCGCGGTTCTTGAGGGCCCAGCCATAGTACTGGACGTTGGCGACCTCGATGCGGTCGGCATCGAGCGCCAGTGCCATGTCGATGATGCCGGGGAGCTGGTGCAGGTTCTGCCGGTGCATTACGGCATTGACGGTGAGCGGCAGGCCGACCTCGCGGGCCCAGCCGGCGGCCTCGAGCTTCTTACTATGCCCCTTGAAGCCGGCGACGCGGTTGGCGAGCTCGGGCTCGTTGCCCTGGAAGCTGATCTGGATGTGGCAGAGGCCGGCGTCGGCCATCGCTTCGAGTTTTTCGCGGGTGAGAAGGACGGCGGAGGTGATGAGGTTGCTGTAGAGGCCGAGGTCGGTGGCGTGCTGGATGAGTTCGGTGAGGTCCTTGCGGACGGTGGGCTCGCCGCCCGAGAAGTGCACCTGAAGGACGCCGATTTCGCTGAGCTCGGTGAGGACCTTCTTCCACTCCTCGGTGGTGAGCTCATTGCCGGCGCGCTCCATCTCGACCGGGTTGGAGCAGTAGCCGCATTGCAGCGGGCAGCGGTGGGTGAGCTCGAGCAGGACGGCGAGCGGGATGCCGTAGGTTTCGGCGACTGACCTGGCCGGACCTTCCATGATGGCGAGGCCGTCATTGCTGTCATGCAGGACGGGGCTGGCGTCGGTGAGGGTGGGGCTCATGATTTCGGCTCCCTGGCCTGGATGACGAAGCCGGAACTGGCGAGGTCCTGCAGCATGGCGATGACGTCGGCCGCGATCTCCTCGCGCGGGGCGGCGTAGCGCTCGGCGAGGGTGTCGATGAGGGCGGCGACGCTGGCCTTGCCGTCGCAGAGCTGGAGGATTTCGACCGCCGTTTCGTCGGGCGCCATGACGCGCTCGGGGACGAGCAGCACCCAGCGCTCGCGGCTGTCGTCGTAGCGGAGACGGACGCCGCGGGCGAGGGTCGGGATGCTCGCCTCCTCCACCTTCAGCCGGCGGCGCAGCGCGGGGGCAATGGTCTCGGTCATTGTTCGCTCGGCACGAAGGCGCCCGGCGGGGCGTGGCCTTCGACATAGGCGTGGTAGAGCGCGTCGAGCTGGACCCAGAGCACATTGGTCTTGAAGATCAGCGCGTTGCAGACGAGCTGGCGCTCGTAGGGGCTGCGGGCATGCTCCCTGACGTAGTTCAGGGCGAACTCGCTGTCGCGAGGCGCCTGGGTGAGGCGGCGGCTGAAATAGGTCATGATGGATGGATCGATGAAGTCGTAGTGCTTCAGCATGCCCGAGATGCGCTCCTCGTGGAGGTTGGGTGCGAACAGCTCGGTGAGCGAGGAGGCGATGGCTTCGAGCGGCGACTTTTCGCGCACGAAGTGGACATAGGCCTCGACGGCGAAACGGGTGGCGGGGAGGATGCCCTCGGCGCTCTCGACATAGGCGGTGTCGAGGCCGAGGCCCTCGGTCAGCTTGATCCAGCGCTCGATGCCGCCCTCGGTGCCGATGTCGCCGTCGTGGTCGGAGATGCGGTGGCGCCACTCGATACGGGTGTCGCGGTCGCGGAAGCGGGAGATGACCACCGCGTCCTTTATCGGGATGGTCGACTGGTAGTAGTAGCGGTTGAGCGCCCAGGCCTGCACCTGGCCCTTGTTCAGCTTGCCGCCGTGCAAGAGGCCGTGGAACGGGTGGAGGTTGTGGTAGCGCGTGGCGCCGATGAAGCGGAGCTGCTCCTCGAGCTGCTCGGGCGTATCGAGCGGAGCGTCGGCGGGGACCGAGAAGGCGGTCAGTGCAGTCATAAGGTGATCTCCATCCCATCGGCCGGTATCTGCCAGCCGGATTGTTCTGCCGCCCTGCGCTCGGGGGAGCCGGGCATCAGGGCGGGGTTCGAATTGTTGATGTGCAGAAAGACCTTGCGCTCGATGCCCAGCGCGTCGAGCGCGGGAATAGTCGCGGACATGGCCATGTGGCCCATGCGCTGGCCGCTTTTCTGCGAGAGGCCGGCGCGGATCATCTCGTCGTCGGTGAAGAGCGTGCCGTCGAAGAAGACGAGCTTCGCGCCGCGGAGGTAACCCTCGACTTCCGGCGTGAGAGCGGCGCAGGCGGCGAGGAAGACCAGGCTCTCACCGCTCACCGTGTCGCGGATGACGAAGCCGAGCGTATCGCCGTCCTCGTTCGCTGCGGTGTCCTCGACGAAGAGGGCGGCCTTGCCGGGGGCGACGAAGGGGAGGATTTCGAGGCCGGAGGGCGTGCCGTCCGGGAGGGTGGGCTCGAAGGCTGCGCCGGGTTCTACCGCGTGACGCGGGACGAGGTTCGGCTTCAGCACGTTGAAGATGCTGTTGGCGGCGAGCAGGTCGAGCACGCGGCGGTGGGCGTAGAGATTGAACGCCGTGCCTTCGCGCAGGCTGAGCAAGCCGGCGACGGCATCGACTTCGCCGTTCGCGAGAATCACGCCGGCGACCGGGCTGTGGCGGAGGGCGCGCGGGTGGAGCGCCGGGGTATCGGCGAGCTGCTGGCGCAGGTCGGGGGAAGCGTTGACGAGGAACCAGTGCTCGCGGTCGGCGCTGACGGCGATGGAGGCCTGCGTCATCCGCATTTCGGGGTGGCCGTTGCGGGCGGCGCGGCAGTTGTCGCAGCCGCAGTTCCACTGTGGCACCCCGCCACCTGCCGCGGTCCCCAGGACGACGATGCTGAGCATGTGACCGGTCCCCGCGGCAGGATCAGCGTGTTACTTGCGGGTCGCGCAAGCGTACATGTTGATCTCCATGCTCACCGGAACTTCGACGAGCTTGGGCTTTTTCCATGCCTTCATTTGGGATCTCCTCACGTTGGCCGGCGGGAATGCCGACAGTGAGAAGCTTGCGGGACACGCGCGCGGCTCGCACTCTATCCTGTTGATAGACAACGCCTATTGGTTAGAAATTGGAGAGAGGCGAACGCTCGAGGAAGGGCGGCGTCGGCAGCATGGCCGGCTTCTCAAAGCGCTCGCCGACAGCCTGCAGGGTATCGAGCAGGGCGCAGAACGGCATCTGCCGGCGATATTGGCTGGGCACCAGCGCGACGAGCCGGCGAGGCGGCACGGCAACCTTGTAGAGCCTGACGCCGACCGGGGGGCCGCCGCCCATCAGGGTGGAGAGCGCCGGGGCGAGGCAGACGCCGGTGCCGGCGCGGACGAGGCCGATGGCCACCTCGAAGCTGCGGCACTGGGCGACGATGCGGTTGGATGGCAGCATTTCGGCATACCAATCCTCGACGCGCTTGGTGTGCTGGGTACCGAAGTTGAACTGGATGGAGCGGCCGAGCACGGCGAGCGCTTCGGGTTCGAGTTCGAGGCGCGGGTTCCTGACCTTCGCCAGGTCGATGCCTTCGGGGACGACGAGGACGTAGGGGTCGTCGATCAGCGGCACCTGCAGAAAGCCGACGCCGGCCTCGGCAATGGAGTTGGCGGCAAGGAGGCCGATGTTCACCCGGCGGCCGTAGAGCAGTTCCAGGATGTCGTTGGGCGCGGCTTCCTGGATGTCGAAATCGACGTCGGGGTAGGCCTGCTGGGTCTGGGTGACGGCGGCGGGGAGCAGCACACGGAGCACCGAGGTGATGCCGGCGATGCGGACGGTGGCGCGGTGGCCGCCGCTGAAGCGCTGCAGGCCCTCCTCGAGGTCCTGCATGTTGCGCAGCACGGTTTCGGCGCGAGGCAACAGGAACTTGCCGGCTTCGGTAAGCACCATCTCGTTGGAGCGGCGGTGGAAGAGCTTCGAGCCGAGGGTGGCTTCGAGCTTCGACAGCTGCTGGCTGAGCGAAGGCTGGGCGAGGCCGAGCTGCTTGGCCGCCTTGGTCAGTGTTTCCGAATGCGCGACGGCCCAGAAGATACGGAGCTGGTGGACCGTGACGTCGGGACGGCGGCCAACTTCGCCTGCCTTCAGCCGCCGCGGCTCCTGCGCCAGCGCCAGTTGTGCCGCAGCGCCGAAATCCACGCCGTCATCGTCGTCGACCTTGACCAAACCCGTCTCCTTGCCGGGGCAAGCTAGCCCGCCCGGCAAGCATAGCGGCTTATAGGCGCTATTGGCGTTCGACGGTTGCGGTGTCCACCGGTCAGGCGGGCACCGCGGCGGCTCCGGCGTCATCGCCCGGTGGCTCGTCGTCCGGGGCCTTGGCGTAGGCGTCGGACAGCTGCCGGTAGTATTTCGAACGGAAGGCGATGATCGTCACGATCAGCCCGAGCGCGCCGGCGAGGGTGAAGACCAGCGCCATGCCGCGGGCCGGGCCGGTGCCGAACCAGCCGCCGATCAGCGCCGCCCCTGCCCCCGTGGTCATGAACGGGATGAAGAAGAACTCGGTGAGCGGGCCGATGAGGAAAGCGGTGAGCGGCGAGGCAGATTGCTCCACCGACTGGGCGAAGCCGAACACCCTGCCCTGCCGCTCTCGCGGCACGACCTTCTGCAGCGTGGTGTGCTCGGCCGCCTCGGCATAGGGGCTGAGCAGCATCCAGACGAACATGCCGGCGCCGAGCAGCCAGATCGAGGGCTGGATCGTGAAGACACAGCAGACGCTCCAGGTGACCAAGTTGACCAGCAGCAGGGTGCGGAGCGGGTTCTTGCCAAGGCCGGTCTTGGCGATGACCAGGCCGGAGATGATGAAGGCGGTCGAGATGACGCCGAACAGGAAGCCCCAGACTTCCACCGAGACCAGCGACAGGCCATAGGCATCGAGCAGCGCCATGAACACGCCGCCGAGGAAATTGTTGAAGCAGGCGAAGAGGATAAGGGCGAAAAGGCCGGGGACGGCAC
>JAEYTN010000526.1 GCA_023433985.1 Pseudomonadota bacterium
TCTCTATGCCTGCCGCGCTCGTCCTCGGCCTTTCGGCTCCGGCCTTCGCCCAGACCATCGATGGCAGCGCCGTCGACGACATCCTGGCTCTCGCACAACGATATGGTGAGGCCACCCTCGAAACGCAAGGCGACGGGCAACCGCGCATCGCCGGAAAGACCGGCGAACTGCCCTACCAGGTGTTCTTCCTGAACTGCGACAGCGGCGTCTGCGAGGACATCAACTTCTATGCCGGGTTTGCCGGAGTGAAGCCGACGATGGACTCGCTGAATGCTTGGAACCGCGACAAGCGCTTCGGACGCGCCTATCTCGACAGCGACCTGGACGCGGTCATCGAGTACGACATCAACCTCGAACACGGGGTGAGCCGCGAGAACCTCAACGCCGCCTTCGGCGTGTGGTCATTGGTCCTGAGCGAGTTCGCCAGGTACGTGGGGTATCGGAGCCCAGAGTAGCGCGGCGCCCCTGCGCTAATCCACGATCATGATGGCGAACCCGTCATAGCCCTTCGCGCCGACGGTCTGCAAAGCCGTGGCCGAGAGGCGCGGATTGGCGGCGATCAGTTCGAAGGCGCCCCGGCTTCCGAGCACATTGGGATCGGCTGAGTTCGGATTGGCGAGTTCGCCGTTGCGCACGACATTGTCGAGCACGATCACCGTACCACGACGGCCCAGCCGGATGGCCCAATCGAGGTAGACGCTGTTGCTCGGCTTGTCGGCATCGATGAAGACGAAGTCGAACGGCAGCGGCTGTTCGGCAGCGAGCACAGGAAGCGTCTCGGCGGCGGCGCCGATGCGGACCGTGATCTTGTCGGAGAGCCCTGCCCGCTCGATGTTCTTCCGCGCGACCTCGGCGTGGCGCGGATCGTACTCCAACGTCACGACCTCGCCGCCCTTGGGCAACGCCCTGGCCATCCAGATGGTGGAGTAGGCGCCCAGCGTACCAATCTCGAGCACGCGACGCGCGCCACTCATGCGCACGAGGAACTGGAGCAGCTTGCCTTGCGTGGGCGAGACATCGATGGGCCGGAGGCCCGCAGCGGCGTTGGCGGCCAGCGCAGCGGACAGCGCAGCGTCCTCCCCTATGAGCTTGTCGACGATGTAGCCATCCACCCTGCCCCACAGCGCTTCGCTCATTACCGGCTCCTCGTCTCCATTGCGCGTGTTCTAAGCCAAGTCGCGAGACGCTTCCATGATGCCGCAGCGTGGCAAAAAGAAAGGGCCCCGGAGGGCCCTTTCGAGTTCTTGCCAAAACCGTTCGGCTTACTCGGCCGGCTCGGCGGGAATGACGTCGGGCGCCGGGATGGCGACGGCCTCTGCCTGGCGGCGGCGCTCCTCGAGGATCATCTCGTCGCGGCGAGCCGCGATGGCCTTTGCCTTGGAAGTGCCGGCACCGGTGCCCGCCGGGATGAGGCGGCCGACGATGACGTTTTCCTTGAGGCCTTCGAGCAGGTCGGCCTTGCCGGAAACCGCCGCCTCGGTGAGGACGCGGGTGGTTTCCTGGAACGACGCAGCCGACACGAACGAGCGGGTCTGCAGCGACGCCTTGGTGATGCCGAGCAGCACCGGGTTCGCCGTGGCAGGCTTCTTGCCGTCAGCGACCAGCTGGTCGTTGAGCTCGTCGAAGTCCAGCTTGTCGAGCTGCTCGTCCTTGAGCATGCCCGAGTCACCCGGGTTCACGATCTCGACCTTCTGCAGCATCTGGCGAACGATCACCTCGATGTGCTTGTCGTTAATCAACACGCCCTGCAGGCGGTAGACTTCCTGGATCTCGTTCACGAGGTACTTGGCAAGTTCCTCGACGCCCTTGATGGCCAGGATGTCGTGCGGCGCCGGATTGCCGTCGAGGATGTATTCCCCGCGCTCGATGGTGTCGCCTTCCTGCAGATGGAACGGCTTGCCCTTCGGGATCAGGTACTCGACCGGCTCCACGCTCTCGTCCGACGGATCGATGATGATCCGGCGCTTGTTCTTGTAGTCGCGACCGAATTTGATCGTGCCGTTGATCTCCGCGATGATCGCGTGATCCTTCGGACGACGGGCCTCGAACAGCTCGGCCACACGCGGCAGACCGCCGGTGATGTCCTTGGTCTTGGCGCTCTCGAGCGGGATGCGCGCGAGGACGTCACCGGGGGCAACCTTTTCGCCGGGCTCAACCGCGATAACGGCATCCACCGAGAGCAGGTAGCGGGCTTCGCCACCACGATCGAGCTTGACCACCGAGTCACCGCGCTTGATGGCGATGGCCGGCTTCAGGCTGTCGTTGCGGGCACTGCCGCGCCAGTCGATGACGACACGCTTGGTGAAGCCCGTGGTCTCGTCGGTGGTTTCCGCAACCGAGGCACCGTCCACGAGGTCCTCGAAGACGACTTCGCCTTCGACTTCCGCGAGGATCGGACGGGTGTACGGATCCCATTCGGCGATACGCTGGCCGCGCTTCACTTCGGCGCCGTCGTCGACGCGGAGCTTGGCACCATAGGTGACGCGGTGCGTCGCACGATCCTTGCCATCGGGGTCAAGGATGGCAATGGTCACGTTGCGGCCCATTGCGATCAGTTGACCACCAGCGATCTTGGCGACGTTGCGGTTGCGGATCTCGATCTTACCCTCGGCACCAGCCTCGAGGTAGGACGAGTCCACCACCTGCGCCGTACCACCGATGTGGAACGTGCGCATGGTGAGCTGGGTGCCCGGCTCGCCGATCGACTGGGCGGCGATGACACCCACCGCCTCGCCGATGTTCACTGGCGTACCGCGAGCGAGATCGCGGCCGTAGCAGGCGGCACAGCAGCCGATACGCAGGTCGCAGGTGAGCGGCGAGCGGATACGGACGGACTGCACCTTGTAGGACTCGATGACCTCGACGTCCTTCTCGGTGAGCAGCGTGCCCTTGGTGACAATGACGTCGCCGTTCTCGGGGTTGACGATATCGTCAGCCGCGGTGCGGCCGAGGATACGCTGGCCCAGGGTCGCGACCACCTGGCCGGAGTCGACGATCGGCTCCATGGTCAGGCCGCGATCGGTACCGCAGTCGAGCTGCACGATGATCGCGTCCTGCGCCACGTCGACGAGACGACGGGTCAGGTAACCCGAGTTCGCGGTCTTCAGCGCGGTATC
>JAEYTN010000022.1 GCA_023433985.1 Pseudomonadota bacterium
AGGCGGCACTGGCCGAGGCCGGACTTGTGCCGACCCGCATGCTGCCGCGCGACAGCCTCGCCTCGATCAGCGTCAACGCGGTGGGCTTTGCCGCGGCCGCCGAAGCGACCCGCTCCGCCGCCTCGGCGGTGCGCATGCTGCTCGCCACCAGCCTCACCACCGCAGGAGCGCTGGGCGCCTCGCGCGATCCGTGGAAGGCGGTGGCGCATGTCGGCACCGAGCGCGAGGCCGAGATCGGCTCGTGGCTCTATCGCAATGCGATGGGCTGGGAGTGGCCGAACGCCACGCATATCCAGGATCCGCTGAGCCTCCGCATGATGGCGCAGGTGTTCGGCTCGGGCTTCGATACGCTGCTGGTCGCGGGGCGGACGATCCTCGCGGCGACCGGGCGGACCGACGACAACCCGGTGGTGGTGGACAACCAGGTGCTGACCTCGGGCGGATCGCTGCCGCTCGACGTGACGATCTACCTGCAGACCGCGCAGCTCGCCATGGCGCACGCCGCGCGCAACTCGTTCAACCGCTGCGTGCTGCTGTCGAACGGCGCACGGCGCGACCTGCCGATCAACCTCGTGCCCAAGGGCGCGATCGCGACCGGGTTCGGGCCGATCATCAAGCTCGCAGGCGAGCTGTTCGCCCGGGCGCTCTCGATGTCGGTGCCGGTTTCGGCGCAATCGCTGGTTGTTGCGGCGGGACTCGAGGACGAGGCGGCGTTCCTGCCGCTGGTGGTGGAACGCTTCGAGCGGCAGGTGCGGGCGCTCAGGCGCCTCGCGGCGCTCGAGGGCCTGCTCTCGGCGCAGGCGATGGACATTCTCGGCGACCGCCCGTCGGGCGTGCCGCAGATGATCTATGAGAAGGTGCGGACCCACGCCGCCTTCTACGGCGTCGACCGGCCGCTCTCGGCCGAAGTGGAGATCATCGAGAACGACCTCGGCTCCGAGCAGAGCATGGCGGAACTGATTTCCCACGCGCCGCTGCCGGCGCTGGACGAGTTTTTCGCGTTGGGCCCCGTCGGCTAGCACGCCGGGGAATGGATTTCCTGTGGGCTTCGTATAGGTTAGCCCACCAATTTCCGTGCTGAGGGACTAGCGGCCCGGAACAACAAGGAGACCATCATGCTTTCCAAGATACTGCTTGGCGCCGCTGCTGCGCTGGCGTTCACGGTGACTGCGGCGAACGCCCAGGTCGTCGTCTCCTCCAAGATCGATACCGAGGGCGGGCTGCTCGGCAACATCATCAGCCAGGTGCTGCAGGCCAACGGCGTGCAGGTGACCGAGAAGATCCAGCTGGGCGGCACCCCCGTCGTCCGCGAGGCGATCACCGCCGGCCAGATCGACATCTACCCCGAGTATACCGGCAACGCCGCGTTCTTCTTCAACAAGGCCGACGATCCGCTCTGGAATGACGCTGCCAAGGCCTACGAAGAGGCCAAGAAGCTCGACTACGAAGCCAACAAGATCGTCTGGCTCGCGCCCGCGCCCGCCAACAACACCTGGGCCGTGGCTGTCCGCAAGGAAGTGGCCGACGCCAACAACATCAAGACCTTCTCCGACCTCGGCGCCTACATTGCCGGTGGCGGCGAGTTCAAGCTCGCGGCTTCGGCCGAGTTCGTCTCGTCCCCCGCGGCGCTGCCGAAGTTCCAGGAAGTGTACGGCTTCACGCTGAAGCCCGAGCAGCTGGTGACGCTGTCAGGCGGCGACACCGCCGCGACCATCGCGGCCGCCGCGCAGCAGACCAACGGCGTCAACGCCGCCATGGTCTACGGCACCGATGGCGGCATTGCCCCTTCGGGCCTGGTGGTGGCCGAGGACGACAAGGGCGTGCAGCCGGTCTACGAGCCCGCCCCGATCATCCGCGAGGCGGTGCTGCAGGCCAACCCGCAGATCGAGGAACTGCTGAAGCCGGTGTTCGAAAAGCTCGACCTCGCCACGCTGCAGGAGCTCAACGGCCGCATCCAGGTCGGCGGTGAAGCCGCCAAGGACGTCGCCGTGGACTGGCTGAAGACCAACGGCTTCCTGAAGTAAGACTGGCCAGGTTTGGCAGTGATTTTGGGGGTGGGCAGCGCGACTGCCCGCCCCTAATGTTTCTTGCATGGCAGGATCTTGCACCACCACGCTGTCATCGCTGCGAAAGCAGGGACCCAATTCTTCACCTGAGCAGGTGGCGACATGGGTCCCTGCTTTCGCAGGGACACCTCAGTGGAGACCATCCGGTGAGTGATGTAGCCCTCGCCACGGCCCCCCGCCGGCTCGCCTTCGACAAGCTGGGCGTGCTGATCGGGCTGATCGCAGCTGCGGCGGCCGTGCTGCCGTTTGCGGCGTTCCGGGCCAACCGTATCGTGCTTGGCGAAGGGAAGGGAATCTTCGAGGCGTTGCCGGCGTGGGAGGCGGGGCTGCTCGCCGTTGCGCTGGCGGTGACCACAGTCGTGGCGCTGCTCAGGACCCCGAACCTGTGGCGGCTCGTGGCGAGCCTCGCGATGCTGGCTTTGCTGTTCGTTGCCATCGGGCACGCCGGCAGTTTCCTCACGCCAGAGGGGGATCGGCTGGCGCGGGTTTCGCCGGGGGCGGGATTCTGGCTCTCGGTCTTCGCCTTCGCGCTGCTGGCCGCCGACAGTTTCACCCGGCTGAAGCTCGCGCCCTGGCTGCGGATTGCGACGCTGCTCGTGGTGGCGGGGGCGGTCGCGCTGCTGCTCTGGTCGGGGGCGTGGAACGACCTGTCGATCCTCAAGGAATATGCCAACCGGGCCGATGCGTTCTGGCGCGAGGGGCAGACGCATGTGGCGTTGGCGCTGGGCTCGCTGGCCGCGGCGACGGTGGTGGGCATTCCGCTCGGCATCGTCTGCCACCGCGTCGACGGCTTGCGCGCGGTGACGCTGAACGTGCTGAACGCGGTGCAGACCATCCCCTCGATCGCGCTCTTCGGCCTCCTGATCGCGCCGCTCGCCTGGGTGGCGGCGAACGTGCCGGGCGCGTCGCTGCTCGGCATCTCGGGCATCGGCGCGGCGCCGGCGATGGTGGCGCTCTTCGCCTATTCGCTGCTGCCGGTGGTGGCCAACACCGTGGTGGGGCTCGAAAGCGTGCCGCCGGCGGCGACCGATGCCGCGCGCGGCATGGGCATGACCAATTGGCAGCGGCTGGCGACGGTGGAGTTTCCGCTCGCCTTCCCGGTGATCCTCACCGGCATCCGCATCGTGTTGGTGCAGAATATCGGCCTTGCGACGATTGCCGCGCTGATCGGTGGCGGCGGCTTCGGCGTGTTCGTGTTCCAGGGCGTCGGCCAGACGGCGATGGACCTGGTGCTGCTGGGCGCCGTGCCGACCGTCGCGCTCGCCTTCGCCGCCGCCGTGATCCTCGACGCCATCGTCGAAATGGTATCCACCCGGAGCCCGCCCGCATGATCGAGATCGACGCCCTCACCAAGGACTATCTCGAGCTGACTGTTGTCGACCACGTGTCGATGACCGTGGAGGACGGCGACATCGCGGTGATCGTCGGCACCTCCGGCTCGGGCAAGACCACGCTGTTGCGCATGATCAACCGGCTGATCGAGCCGACCTCGGGCACGGTGCGGATCGACGGCCGGGATACGCGATCGGTGCCGGCGCACCTGCTGCGGCGCGAGATCGGCTATGCCATCCAGGGGCACGGACTGTTCCCGCACCGGACGGTGGGGCAGAACATCGCCACCGTGCCGGTGCTGATGGGCTGGGACCGGGCGCGGATCGACCGGCGGGTGGAGGAACTGCTGGAGCTGTTCCAGCTGCCGGCGGCGCAGTTTCGCGACCGGCTGCCCTCGGAGCTTTCGGGCGGGCAGCAGCAGCGCGTCGGCGTGGCACGGGCGCTGGCGGCCGAACCGAAGCTGCTGCTGATGGACGAGCCGTTCGGCGCGCTCGACCCGATCATCCGCGCCAAGGCGCAGGCGGACCTGCTGGACGTGCAGAAGCGCTTCGGCACCACCATCGTGCTGGTGACGCACGACATGGAGGAGGCGATCCACCTCGGCACCAAGATCGCCGTGATGGACAAGGGCAGGCTGCTGCAGTTCGCCACCCCGGCAGAAATCGTGGTGAAGCCGGCGACCGGTTTCGTCGGCGAGCTGCTGGGCTCGGGCGAGCGCGCCTTCCGTCTGCTGGCGCTGCAGCGGGTGGGTGAGTTCGTCGAGCCGGGCGAGGCCGAGGGCGTGGCGGTATCGACCGAGCAGACCTTGCGCGACGGGCTCGAGGAGGCGCTGTGGTCCGGCCGCTCGGCCATCCCCGTGGTGGACAATGCGGGCAACCGCGTGGGCCGGCTGACGCTGGCGACGCTCGAAAAGCTCGGAGCGCGGCCGCAATGAGGCTGAGCGTTGGGCTGATCGTCCGGCTCGTGGTGCTGGCGCTGCTGGTGGCGTTCGTGGTCTCGCCGCAGAGCTTCGAGTGGGCCTTCCTGCCGCTAACCAAGAACAACCAGCCGGCGATCTATACCCAGAACTCGATGCTGAGCCTGACGCTGAGCCACCTGCTGCTGGTCGGGATCGCGACAATTGCCTCGACGCTGATCGCGGTGGGGCTCGCGATCCTCGTCACCCGGCCGTTCGGGGCCGAGTTCCTGCCTTTGAGCCGCTCGCTCGCCAATATCGGGCAGACCTTCCCGCCGGTGGCGGTGCTGGCGCTGTGCGTGCCGATCCTCGGCTTCGGTTCCGGGCCGACGCTGGTGGCGCTGTTCCTTTATGGCCTGCTGCCGATCTTCGAGAACGCGCTGACCGGGCTGACGACGCTGCCGCCTTCGGTGACCGAGGCGGCGCGCGGCGTGGGGATGACCGGCAGGCAGCGGCTGTTCGGCGTGGAGCTGCCGCTCGCAACGCCGGTGATTCTGGCCGGGATCAGGCTGTCGGTGGTGATTTCGGTGGCGACGGCGACGATCGGCTCGACGGTGGCGGCGAGCACGCTGGGCGAGGTGATCATCGCGGGGCTGCTCAGCAACAACATCGCCTTCGTGGCGCAGGGCGGCCTGGTAGTGGGCGTGATCGCCGTGCTGATCTACGATGCGCTCTCGGCGCTGGAGCGGGCGATGATGGCTCGCACCGGCCAGCACCGGTTGAGGTAGCACGCATGTCCGATTTCGATCTGGTCCTTTCCGGCACGGTGGTGCTGCCTTCGATGGTGATCGAGGGCGGCTATGTGGCGGTGCGCGACGGCAAAGTGGCGCATGTGGGGGAGGGGACGCCGCCACATGCGCATGAGCGGCACGATTTTGGTCGCGGGCTGATCCTGCCCGGCGCCATCGATGCGCAGGTGCATTCGCTGAGCCAGAAGGACCAGGAGGATTTCATCTGGTCGACGCGCTCGGCGGCGGCGGGCGGGGTGACCACCATCGTCGACATGCCCTATGACGAGGGCAACGTGGTGAACTCCGCCGCGGCGGTGCGGCAGAAAGTGGCGCATGCGAGCCCGCAGGCGCGCGTGGATTTCGCGCTCTATGGCACGATCGACCCGGCCGAGGGGGCGAGCCGCATCGCCGAGCAGGCGGAGGCGGGGGTCGCGGCGTTCAAGTTCTCGACCTTCGGCACTCACCCGGTGCGCTTTCCGCGCATTCCGCCGCCGCTTCTCGCCGAGGCGTTTGCCGAGGTGGCGAAGACCGGGCTGACGGCGGGCATGCACAACGAGGACGACGAGTTCGTGCGCGCCGCGATGGAGCGGGTGAAGGCATCGGGGATCACCGACTGGCGGGCGCATGCGATGAGCCGGCCGCCGCTGACCGAGCTGCTCGCGACGCTGCAGATCTACGAGACCGGGGCGCAGACGGGGGCGGCGGCGCATGTGGTGCACTGCTCGCTGAGCCGCGGCTACGACATTGCGGCGGACTACCGGGCGCGCGGCTTCCACGCCTCCATCGAGTGCTGCATCCACTACCTGACGCTGGACGAGGAGAACGACGTGCGGCGGCTGGGCGGCAAGGCCAAGATCAACCCGCCGATCCGTCCGCGCGCCGAGGTGGAGGCGCTGTGGCAGCAGGTGGCGGCGGGGAACGTCACGCTGGTTTCGACCGACCATGTGAGCTGGTCGGAGGACCGCAAGACCAACCCGGACATGCTGGCCAATGCCTCCGGGGTGCCGGGGCTGGAAGCGATGGTGCCGCTGTTCGTGAAGGGAGCGCTGGAGCGCGGGATTTCGCTGAGCTGGGCGGCCAGGCTGATGGCGGCGAACCCGGCGAAGCATTTCCGGCTGGGCATGAAGGGCGCGCTCGAGGCGGGCAAGGACGCGGACATCACCGTGCTGGTGGACCGGCCGGTGGTCTATGACGCGGCGCGCTCGGGGCACAACGTAGTCGGGTGGTCGCCGTATAACGGGATCGAGCTGCCGTGGACGGTGGCTGGCACATGGCTCAGGGGGCAGCAGGTGTTCGACGGGACGAATGTGGCGGAGCCGGGGACCGGGCGGTGGGTGCGGCCGTGACCCGCAACCTCCTCACGCAGGAAGCGCGGATTGCCGAGGATATCGCGGCGCTCGCCGAGATCACCGAGCCGGATCGGCCCTATACCCGCCGCGCCTTCACGCCGGTGTTCCTCAAGGGGCGGGAGTGGCTGGGGCGGCGGTTCGAGGCGGCGGGCTTGCGGACGCGGATCGATGCCTCCGGCAACCTGGTCGGCACGCGGCCGGGGACGAAGCCCGGCCGTGGTACGATCATGCTCGGCTCGCACTCGGACACCGTGCCGGATGGCGGGCGGTTCGATGGCATCGCGGGGGTATCGGCGGCGCTCGAGGTGGCGCGGGCCCTGCGCGACGGGCGGATCGAGCTGGAGCACGACCTCGAGATCGTCGATTTCCTCGCCGAGGAGGTGTCGATCTTCGGCGTCTCCTGCGTCGGCAGCCGCGGCATGGCCGGGGTGCGGCCGGCGGAGTGGCTGGAGCGTAGCGCACAGGGGATGACGCTGCGCGAGGGGATCGCCGAGGTCGGGGGGCACCCGGGGGTCAGCGAAATCCGCTCGGACATCCGGGCGTTCCTCGAACTCCACATTGAGCAGGGGCCGGTGCTGGAGGATGGCCATCTCGATATCGGCGTCGTCACGGCGATCGCGGGGATCACGCGGATCGAAATCGTGGTGAACGGCCGCGCCGACCATGCCGGGACGACGCCGATGCGCTCGCGGCAGGACGCGCTGGCGGCGGCCGCGCGGCTGGTGCTGGGGATCGAGGCGCTCGGGATGGAGCTGGCGGAGGGGCATTTCCACTTCGCCGCGACGGTGGGGGAGTTCGCGATCGAACCGGGGGCGGCGAACGTCGTGCCGTCGCGGGCGCGGCTGCTGGTCGATTCGCGGGCGGAGCGGCGGGCGGACATGGAGACGTTTGTGGAGCGGCTCGGCGCGCTGGCGGCGTCGGTGGGGGCCGAGACGGGGGTGGCGGTAGAGCCGCCATTGACCATTTCCGACAATTTGCCGACGCCTTGCGACGATCTCGTGCTTGATACGCTGGACGCGGCAGCCGTGGCCGTGGGGGCGCGCCATCGCCGCATGGCCTCGGGCGCTGGGCACGACACGGCCTGGATGGCGCGGGTGACGCGGGCCGGGATGATCTTCATCCCCTGCCTCGGCGGCCGCAGCCATACGCCGGACGAACATGCCGAAACGGCCGACGTGGCGCTCGGCGCTGCAGTGCTGCTGGAAGCGGTGAAGAGACTGGACGTGGAGTTGTAGAGTGGGTCGCGTACTGACCGAGAAGGATGTGGAGCCGGCGGTGAAAGGTGGCTCCGTCTATGCGGCGGGTGGCGGCGGCTGGGCCGACCACGGGCGCATGCTGGGCTACGCGGCGACCTCGATCGGCAAACCCGAACTGGTCGACATCGAGGAGCTGGAGCCCAAGGACTGGGTGGCGACCGCCGCAGCCATCGGCGCGCCGGCCTCGACGACCAACTGGGAAATGCAGGGCCGCGACTACGTCAAGGCGGTCGAGCTGCTGCAGGAGGCGCTGGGCGAGCCGCTCGCCGGGCTGATGATCGGCCAGAACGGCAAGAGCTCGACGCTCAACGCCTGGCTGCCGGGAGCGGTGCTCGGCACCAAGGTGGTGGACGCGGTGGGCGACATCCGCGCGCACCCGACCGGCGATATGGGCTCGATCGGCATGGCCTCGTCGCCGGAGCAATCGATCCAGACGGCCGTGGGCGGCAACCGGGCGGAGAACCGCTACATCGAACTGGTGACGCGGGGCGCCACCGCGAGGATTTCGCCGATCCTCCGCACCGCTTCGGACATGTCGGGCGGCTTTATCGCCTCGTGCCGCAACCCGGTGCGCGCCAAATACGTCCGGCGCAATGCGGCGCTGGGGGGCATTTCGCTGGCGCTGGAGCTGGGCGAGGCGATCCTCGCGGCCGAGGCGAAGGGCGGCTCGGCGGTAATCGACGCCATCGTCAAGACCACCGGCGGCACCATCCTCGCCAAGGGGACGGTGACCGAGAAGGACCTCGTCTACACAAGGGAAGCCTTCGACGTCGGCAAGTTCGTGCTGAACGAAGGCGACAAGGCGATCACCATCCACACCATGAACGAGTACATGGCGGTGGACGACGCCGGCGGAAACCGGCTCGCCACATTCCCCGACGTGATCACCACACTCGACGCCTCGGGTACGCCGCTCTCTGCCGGCCAGCTGCGGGTGGGCATGTATGTGTTCATCCTGCATGTGAGCAAGAAGCTGATCCCGCTCTCGACTTCGGTGATCGAGCCCGCCGTGTTCCCGCCGGTGGAGAAGGCGCTGGGCATCGACCTCGCGACCTACGCGCTCGACGGCATCAAGCCACGCAAGAAGGGCGGCGTGAAGGGGTGGGAGTAGGGCAACACACTGGCCTAAGGGGCCAGCTAGCGCTAGATATGTACTGATCCACCATCGACCGGAGCATCAATGGCCAAGACATACACCGTGAGCGCTGCCTGGGACGACGAGGCAAAGGTGTGGGTCGCAACCAGCGACGATGTTCCAGGCCTTGTCACTGAGGCGCCCACGCTCGACGCCCTCGTCGAGCG
>JAEYTN010000440.1 GCA_023433985.1 Pseudomonadota bacterium
CGAAGCAGCGTACTCTTGCCGCTCCCCGATGGTCCGATCAGCGCCGTGACGCTCCGTTCCGGCACGGCAATCGACACGCCGCGCAGCACCTCGATGTCGTGGAAGCGCTTGTGGATGGCCTCGAGCGCAATCACGACGTCGCCTCGATGAACCCGCCATAGCGCGACAGCCGCTTCTCGAGCTGCCCCTGCAGCGCCGACAGCACCGAACTCACCACCAGGTAGATCAGCGCTACCTCGACATAAAGCACCAGCGGCTCATAGCTCGTCGCGACGATCCTCTGACCGGCGCGGAACAGCTCCGGCACCGTGATCGCCGCCGCCAGCGACGTATCCTTGACCAGCGAGATGAAGGTGTTGGAGAGCGGCGGCACCGCCACCCGCCCAGCCTGCGGCAGGATGATCCGGCGCATCGCCTGCTGCCAGGTCATGCCGATGGAGTACGACGCCTCCCACTGCCCCCGCTGTACCGAACTCAACGTCGCGCGAACGATCTCGGAGGTATAGGCGCCGACATTCAACGTGAACCCGATCAACGCCGCCGGAAATGCGTCGAGCACGATGCCCACGCTCGGCAGCCCGTAGAAGATCAGGAACAGTTGCACCAGCAGCGGCGTACCTCGGATGATCCACACATAGAACCGCACCGCCATCGCGAACGGCCACGGCGCGAACAGCCGCACCAGCGCCGCCCCGAAGCCCACCGCCAGCCCGAACACGAAGCTCAGGAGCGTCAGCGGCACGGTGAACAGCAGGCATGCCCATAGCAGGGAGGGCAGCGACTCCATCATCAGGTTCAGCCAGGGCGGCATCGCGGTCCCCGCAACAAAAATGGATCGGCCTTGTGTGGAGCCGATCCATACAACGCATCAGGTGCGTGGGCGACTACTGCGAGACGTCTTCGCCGAAGTACTTCTGCGAGATTGTGGCATAGGTCCCGTCGGCCTTTAGGTCGGCCAGCGCCTTGTTGATCGCTTCCAGCAGCTCGGGCTTGCCCTTGGCGAGCAGCACGCCCGAGTGGTCGGCATCGGGCTGGGTCGCCGCGATCTTCACGTTTGCATCCGGCTGCTGCTTCTTGAAGTCGTAGAATGACAGGCTGTCATTGATGGTGGCGTCGGCGCGCCCCTGGATCACCAGTGCGATCGATTGGTCGAAGCCCTCGGTCGGCACGATCTCGGCGCCATTGGCCTCGGCCAGCTTGCCGAAGTTGCTGGTGATGGTCTGCGCCGCCTTCTTGCCCTTGAGGCTCTCGAACGAGGTGATGTCTGCGTTGTCTCCCTTCACTACCAGCGCTGCCTTCGACGCGATGTAGGGCTCGGAGAAATCGTACTTCGCCTTGCGCTCCTCGGTGATGCCGACCTGGTTGATCACCACGTCGTAGCGGTTGGCGTCGATGCCGGCGATCAGCCCGTCCCACGGCCCCTCGACGAACTGCGCCTCCACGCCGATGCGCTTGGCGATTTCACGCCCGATCTCGACGTCGAAGCCGACCAGCGCGCCCGAGTCGTCATGGAAGGTGAAGGGCGCATAAGTGCCCTCGGTGCCCACCCGCAACGCTCCGGCGGATTTGATCTGCTCGAGCGCGTTCTGTGCCAGCGCCGGGGTGGCAAAGCCAAGGCCCACGAGGCCGATAGCGAGAACGGATTTGATGATGTTCATTGTAGCTCTCCGCTGAAGTCCGGACGCTCATGGCGCCGGCCTGAGCCGAGGAACGTGCCCCTTTGCCCTGGGCCCGGCAATTACTTGGAAGAGCTTTTTACCTTTGGGCCAAGGCGTTGGACGCCGGTGCCAGCCTCGCGCCGAAGGCTAGTCCGACATGCTCGCGAACGCACCGTTCTGGGTCGCGCCGTGCGGCGTCAGGCTGCCGAGACTGCCGCGATGAAGTTGCGGATATCGGCCTCGATCTGCTCCGGCGGCTGCGTGTAACGCGGCGTCGGGTCGCTCAGCCCCATGTTGCCGCTGATCACGAAGGCGCGCAGGCCATCCCGCGCCAGTCCCTGCGCCTGTTCGATGGTAAGCCCGCCCACCACCTGCACCGATGCCCGGTCGCCAACCGCCGCGAACACCGCCCGCGCTACATCCGCCAGGTAGCTCGACGCGAACAGCGACGGGTCGGCTCGCCGCGCATCGAGCTGCAGGTGCAGCCCCACTCCATCGACGCCCGCGTCGACCATCCGCTTCGCCACCTCGATGGCCACATCGGCCGGTCCCTGTTGCGGCAGCAGGATGTCGGCGAAGGCGAGCCTCGGCACCTCTGGCTCCGTCGCGCGGAACTCGTCGCGCACGGCGCACACGCTGCGCGCGCTTGCCACCCCCGCCAACGCGAGGAAATCGATGATGTTGCCACCGCCGGCATAGACGCCACGCGCCTCGTATCCGGCGCCATCCATGCTCTTCATGTCGGCGAGCAGCAGCGCATCCGGGAACTTGGAGCGGAACACCGGCACCACATGCTTCACGCCCTCTGTCTTGAGCAGCGGCGTGCCCATCTCGACCAGCGTGATGCCCGCCGCCAGCGCGGCGTCGGCCACCCTGAGCCCGAGCGGCAGGTTATCGGTGTCGACCGAGATCTGGAACGTGAACTCGGTACGCAGCATCTCGAGCACGCGCGCAGAAGCAGCCTGCCCGCCGGCCGGTGTGGTCGAAGCCATGGGTGAAGTCCTCCTCCGCCGCAGCCTCTCCCTGGCCGCGCGGGCAGAAACTGGCGGGAACGCCCTGCCCCGTCAAGCAGTTCGGGCCCCGCCTTTCGGCGGGACCCGCTCGCAATTTTAGTCGAAGAAGTCGGAGTCGCCTTCCGTCAGGTACTTCTTGGCTTCCTTGACGATGAAGTTGACGCCGAGGCCCGGGCGGTCCGGCACATCGATCAGCCCGCCCTTCACCGGCATGCCCTCGAAGCCTTCGGTGATGTCGTACCAGAAGGGCTCGAAGCGGGCCGGGTACTCGAAGGCGATCAGGTTGTCCGGCATCGTCGCACACACCTGGATCAGCGCCGCGAGGCCGAAAATGCCATTGGCCGTACCGTGCGGGGCAATGGCAATACCGTGCAGGTCGGCATGCTCGGCGATCCACTTGATCTCGGCGAGGCCGCCCACGTCGCACGGGTCCGGCCCGATGACATGCACCGCGTGGCTCTCGATCAGGTGCTTGTAGTTCTGCCTGAGGTAGATTTGCTCGCCGGTATGGATCGGCGTCGTCGTGGCGCGGGTGACCTCGCGGTACACGTCGTGGTTGATGAACGGCGAGTAGTCGCCGGTGATCATGTCCTCGACCCACATCAGGTTGAGGTGCTCGACTGCCCGGGCGAAGCGCAGCGCATCATGCGGCAGGTAGCCGGGGCCGGCATCGACTGCCGTATTGTAGCCCGGTCCCAGCTCTTCCTTCGCCGCCGTGACACAGGCCACCAGATGCTCGGTGCCGGCCTGCGTCTTCAGGCCCTTGTGCGGGTACGGGTACGGCGCATCGACCGACACTTCGCCGTAAAAGAAGTTCGGATGGTCGCGGACCATCGAGGAGTGGAATGAGGTCGGCAGCTTGAACAGGTGGAACTCACCCGGCAGCGACTTGCCGTACTGCGCCCACTTCCGGTAGCCCTCGGGCGTGTGGGGCGCACCGCCCGGCACTTCGGCCTGGTAGAGCGTGCGGTAGGTCCGCACCTTGTCGCGCACTTTGCCGCCCAGCAGGCGGTAGACCGGCGCGTTCACTGCCTTGCCCGCAATGTCCCACAGCGCATGCTCGATCGCCGAAACGGCCGCGCCAAAGGGCTTGAAGCCGCCGCGTACGCGGATGCGGCGCATCACGCGCTCGACGTCGCGCGGATCCTGCCCGACGATCCAGGGCTTGAGGTCCAGCACCTGCGGCTTCACATAGGGCTTTGGCGTTTCGATCTGCGACCAGCCGGTGATGCCCTCGTCGGTGGTGATGCGAAGCACCGGGCTGTTGGCGATGATCGCGCACTTCAAGTCGGTGATCTTCATTGCGGGGGAATCCTCCTCAGTAACCCGAGCACAAGCGCTGGCACCCTATACCCGCAATCCGCGACCGCTTTGAATGGGCAAAATGGGCTAATGCTCAGGTGCCGGTGCGAAGCGCTGCTGGTCGTGGCTCGGAGCTGCCGCGCGCCATGATCGAGAAGCCGAGATCGACGCGGCGCAACTCCGGCCGCTGACCCGAACCGCGGATGATCTCGAGGATGGACTTCGCCGCCCACGTCCCCATCTGCTGGCGTCCAGTCGATACGGAGCTCAGGGGCGGCACCGAGGCGACGCAGAAGTCGAGGTCGTTGAACCCCACGATGGCGATATCTTCGGGCACCCTCAGCCCGCGCCGCTGGCACTCGAACAGCGTGCCCAGCGCCAGGTCGTCGTTGCAGGTGAATACCGCCGTGACATCCGGCACGTCCGCCAGCACCCTGGAGAACAGTTCCCCGCCCATCTCCGTATTCGATATGCGCGGCAGGCTCTGCACGAGACCAGCCGTCGGGAGCCGGAGCGCCCGCATCTGCCGCAGGTATCCCGCATGCCGGCGCCGGGCTCGGGGATCCCCCCGCGCCGTCAGGTGCGCGATCTTCGAGTGCCCCAGGTCATGCAGGTAGCGAACTGCGGCAGCGCCCGCCTCGCCATGGTCGAGCCCGATATTGAGGTCGATCGGATCGTCCGTCACGTCCATCGTCTGCACCACCGGCACGCCCGCGGCTTTCAGCAGCTGCCGCGACCGTTCGGTCTGGTCTACCCCGGTCACGATCATCGCCTCCGGGTGGTAGCCCATCAGCGTGCCGATCGCCCGCTCCTCCTCGAGTTCGGAATAGTGCACGTTGAGCACCAGCAGCTGGAAGCCCGCCGGCTGCAGCACCTCCTCGATGGCGAGCACATAGTCGTCGAACACGCCGTTCGTCAGCGACGGCACGATCGCCCCGACGATGTTGGTGCGCGTGGAGGCGAGCGCGCTCGCCAGGTGGTTGGGAATGTAGTGTAGCCGGGCGACCGCCTCCGCGACCCGCTGCCGAAGCTGTTCCGAGACCATGTCCGGCTGCCGGATCGCCCGGGATACGGTCACCGGGCTGACGCCGGCTGCCCGCGCCACGTCGGCCAAAGTCGCACGTCGATTTCCGCTCAAGTCGCCCCCCAGGTCAGCTCGACATCTATCCGGATCGAGCACGCACGACAGGATGACAAACCGTCACAATCCGCGATGATAGCGCTTTCAAAGCCAATTGACAGCGCTTTCATCTCTGTTAGCGTGACGGCCGGGGAGAGAGACGGCGGTGCCTGAGGGGGCAAAGCCGGCATGAGCAAGCGGTCGTCGGGAGAACGGCCGCGTGTTCGTGGAGGGTATGCTCCTCCCCTTGTACCCAAGGGAGGAATCCATCGTGAAATCGACTCTATCGAACCTTGCGCTTGGCGTCGCTGCGGGCCTGTTCGTTGCGCTCGCCGCAGCCCCGGCGGCTGCCCAGGAAGTAGTGCCCGGCCCGTCCGACGACCCCGGGTGCTACGTGCCCTGGGCGGATGACACGCAGTTCCTGAAATATGCGCCCAAGACCGGGCCGTTCCGCATCGCGCTTGCCAACGGCTACATCGCCAACACCTGGCGCATCCAGATGATCCAGACGGCGAAGGCCTATGCCGCCCAGCCGGACGTCGCCGCCAAGCTCAAGGAGTTCAAGGTCGTCTCGACCGGCGAGGACGTCGCCGCGCAGATTTCCGCGGTGAACAACTTCATCGATAGCGGCTATGACGCCATCGTCATCAACGCGCAGAACCCGCAGGCCTTCGCCCCGGTGATCCAGCGCGCCAAGGATGCCGGCGTCATCCTCGTCGCCTTCGACAACATCCTCGACACCAAGGACGCTATCAACGTCAATGTGGACCAGCATGGCCT
>JAEYTN010000085.1 GCA_023433985.1 Pseudomonadota bacterium
ATTTGAAAGGATCAAGGGTCCCTGATGTCCGTTTCGCCGAACTCCAGGCTCACCCTCGCCTGCATTCTGCTCACCATCTTCCTCGATATGCTCGGCTACGGCATCGTCTTGCCGGTGCTGCCGACATTGATCGGCGACCTGACCGGAGGCAGCAACGCGCAGGCGGCTGTGCTCGGCGGCTACCTCGTCTTTTCCTACTCGCTGATGCAGTTCCTGTTCGGCCCGGCGCTCGGCAACCTCAGCGACCGCTTCGGCCGCCGCCCGATCATCCTCGTGGCGCTTTGCGGGCTCACCATCGACTACACGATCATGGGATTTGCCCCCGATGTGGTCTGGCTCTTCATCGGCCACACCATTGCCGGCATTTCCGGCGCCTCGGTCGCCACCGCAACCGCCTATATCGCCGACATCACGCCCAAGGAGCAGCGGGCGCAGCGTTTCGGCCTCATCGGCGCGGCCATCGGGCTGGGCTTCATCGCCGGACCGGTCGTCGGCGGCTCGCTCGGCTCGCTCGGGCCCCGCTGGCCGTTCTACGCCGCGGCGGCACTCGCCGCGAGTGCCCTGGTGCTGGGCTTCTTCGTCCTGCCCGAAAGCCTGCGCAAGGACCGCCGCCGGCCGTTCCGCCTGCGCCGCGCCAACCCCTTCGGCGCGCTCTGGGCGCTGAGCAAGAACCCGGTGGTGCTCTGGCTGCTCGGCACGCTGCTGTTGTTCACGCTGGCGAGCCAGGCCTTCCCCACGGCGTGGCCGTTCTTCACCATCGAAGTGCTAAGCTTCTCCTCGCTGCAGATCGGCATAGCGCTCGGCGCCTTCGGCGTCGGCTTCGCGCTGAGCCAGGCCGTGTTGATCGGCCCGATCATCAAGCGGGCGGGCGAGTGGTTCACCGTGCTGATCGGCATGCTCTGCGCCGCCGTCGCCTTCACCGGCACGGCGTTCATCCACTCCGAGGTGCCGCTCTACATCTTTCTGATCATCGGCTCGATGGCGGGCCTCGCCGGCCCGGCGATCAACTCATTGATGTCGCATCAGGTGGCCGACGATGCCCAGGGCGAGCTGCAGGGCGCCATCAACGCCACCAACTCGCTCGCAGCCATCCTCGGCCCCCTGCTCGCCACCCAGTTGTTCAACTATTTCAGCAAGGGCAGCGAAGGCAGTCCCGGCTACTTCCCCGGGGCCCCGTTCCTCGGCTCAGGCCTGCTGGTGCTGGTCGCCGCCGGCGTCTTCACCTACGCCGTCTGGCGCTTCGACCTCATGCGCCGCCCGCATGTCTCCAAGAAGGAGCACCAGCACGAGCTCGGCCAACCCGGCCAGCAGGCGACCGCTCCCCACGACGAAGACGAAGACGAAACCCGCGGGCCCACCATCCACCACTAGGCGTCGGGTCGCGCCGAGGGAATGGATCCCGGCCCTCGCTGGGACCCGCCTTGTGTGAACGGGGCCGTAGCCCCGTCCAATGTTACTTCCCCAGCGTCGACGGCCAGGTCCCGTGCTGCTCGCCTTCGCGGTCGGTGAGGATGAACCCATGCGCCCCGAAGAAGTCGCGCTGCCCCTGCGTGAGGTTCGCGGTGCCCTGCGCCTGCCGGTAGCTGTCGAAATAAGCGAGCGATGCGCTCAGGCAGATCAGCGGAAACTCCCCGAGTGCCGCCGCCGCAACGACCTTGCGCAACGACTTGTTGGCCGTCTTCATGATCGCGACGAAGTCCGGCACCATCAGCAGGTTCACCGCCTCGCCCTTCGCGTAGGCCGCCGACATCTGGTCGAGGAAGCGCGAGCGGATAATGCAGCCGGCGCGCCAGATCTTGGCGATGGTGGCGAGCGGCAGGTTCCAGCCGAACTCCTCTGAGGCCTTCGACAGCACCGCAAAGCCCTGCGCGTAGGAGACGATCTTGCCCGCCAGCAGCGCCTGCTCGAGATCGGCGAGCGATACGTCCGCCTTGCCTGCCGCCGGCTTGCCGTAAACGGCTTCCGCCTTCACGCGTTCGTCCTTGCGCGACGAGATGGATCGAGCCGCCACCGCGCCCTCGATCGCCGTCGCCGGCACCGCGAGCTGCTGCCCGGCAATGGCCGACCACGTGCCGGTGCCCTTCTGGCCCGCCTTGTCGAGAATGAGGTTCACCAGCGGCTGACCGGTCTTGGGCTCGATGGCCTCCAGCACGTGCCCGGTGATCTCGATCAGGTATGAGTTGAGCTGGCCCTTGTCCCAATCCTGGAACACCTTGGCCGCCGCGGCTGGGTCCATGCCCAGCCCGTCGCGCATCACCCCGTACACCTCGGCAATCATCTGCATGTCGCCATATTCGATGCCGTTGTGGATCATCTTCACGAAGTGGCCCGCGCCGCCTTCGCCGAGATAGGCGCAGCATGGCTCGCCGTTGAATTTGGCCGAGATCGCCTCGAGGATGGGCTGGGCGTTCTTCCACTGCTCTTCCGGTCCGCCTACCATGATGGAAGGGCCGTGCCGCGCGCCCTCCTCGCCGCCGGACACGCCGATGCCGAGGAAGCCGATGCCCTTGTCGCGCAGGTATTCGAAGCGGCGCTGGCTGTCGGTGTAGAGCGAGTTGCCGCATTCGAGGATCGCGTCGCCCTTCTCAAGGTGCGGCAGCAGCTGCTCGATCATCTCGTCGACGGGCTTGCCCGCCTTCACCATGATGATGATCGAACGCGGCCGCTTGACGGACTGGATGAACTGTACGAGATCGGCCTCGGGCACGACCTTGCCGTCGAGCCCCTGCTCCTTGGCCATGCCGACGAACTCGTCGATGCGCGACGCCGTCCGGTTGTGCACGGCGATGGTATAGCCCTTCTCGGCGATGTTCAGCGCCAGGTTGGAGCCCATCACCGCAAGGCCGATCAGCCCGATGTCGGCAGACGCCATCATTTTCTCCGTCGAAGTGTATTGGCTTTTCTTGCGCGGCTTTTTGGCACGGGCCACTGCCGAATGCCACCCCCCGGCAGCCCTACCAAAGCGGCATTGAAAGCGCTTTCCGGACTTACCATGCATGGCGCCATCCACTAGTGTCGCCGGCTCAGGCCCGGCATCGTCCTTGGGAGGGGAATAAGGACTTGGAATCGCTTTCGATGTTTTCGCTCGCCGGCAAGCGGGCGTTGATCACCGGCTCGAGCCGCGGCATCGGCTTCGGCATCGCCGGGGCGCTGGCAGGTGCCGGCGCCGACGTGATCCTCAACGGCCGTGACCAGGAAGCACTCGGCGCCGCCGCCGCGAAGCTCGCCGAAAGCGGCGTCCGCACCCGCGGCCTCGCCTTCGACGTCACCTCCGAGGAAAGCGTCGACGACGCGATCGCCTACGCCGAAACCGAAATCGGCCCCATCGACATCCTCGTCAACAATGCCGGCATGCAGCACCGCGCCTCGCTCGAGACCTGGCCGCTCGAGAAGTTCGAGCAGGTGATGAGCACCAACCTCACCTCCGCCTTCCTCGTGAGCCGGGCGGTTGTACGCGGCATGATCAATCGCGGCTCGGGCAAGATCATCAATATCTGCTCGGTGCTCTCGAACTTCGCCCGCAGCTCGGTGGCGCCCTATTCCGCGTCGAAGGCGGCGCTCGCCAACCTCACCCGCGGCATGGCGGTGGATTGGGCGAGGCACGGCATCAACGTCAACGGCATCGCCCCCGGCTACATCGCCACCGAACTCAACGAGGCGCTCCTCAAGAACGAGGAGTTCAATAGCTGGATCGAAAAACGCACCCCGATGGGCCGCTGGGGCAAGCCCGATGAACTGGGCGGGGCCGCGGTCTTCCTCGCCTCCGACGCCGCAACCTTCGTGAACGGACACATCCTCTATGTCGACGGCGCCTTCACAGCTACCGTTTGAGGGCGCCCGCATCATCATTGCGATGGGCGTCGCCTCCTCGGGCAAATCCGCTACCGGCGCGGCCCTCGCCCGCCGCCTCCATGCCCCGTTCCTCGATGGCGACGGCTACCACCCGCCCGCCAACAAGGAGAAGATGCGCGCCGGCATCCCGCTGACGGACGAGGACCGCTGGCCATGGCTCGACACCCTGGCCGGCGCCCTTCGCGAAGCCGCCGACCAGAAGGGCGTCGCCGTGGGCGCCTGCTCCGCGCTCAAGCGCGCCTACCGCGATTTCCTCACCGAGAAGGCTGGCGAGCCGATCCTCTTCGTCTTCCTCGACGGCGACATCGAGGTGATCCGCAAGCGCATCGAAGCCCGCCGCCACGAGTTCATGAACCCAAAACTCCTCGACAGCCAGTTCGCCACCCTCGAGCCCCCGGCCGCGGACGAGAATGTGCTCCGTGTCGATGTGGAAGACCCGGTCGAGACGATCGCCACCAAGGTCGCCAAGCAACTGACCCACTTGAAGGTCTTCAAGCGCGGACAGTAGGCGGCGCTGCAGCGCCCTCAGAACCCGAACGAAAACTGCCCTGTCGGGCTGGCCGCGCGTTCCAGCGCCAGCATCTCCATCTTCGCGCGAACTCCGCCCGGCGAGGAGAACCCGCCGGTCCGTCCATCCGCCGCCAGCACCCGGTGGCACGGCACGATCAGCGGAATCGGATTCTGCCCCATCGCCGTCCCCACCGTTCGCGACATGGCCACGTCGCCGAGCCAGCGCGCGATCGCCCCGTAGGTCGTCGTCTCGCCCCAGCCAAGCCCGCGAATGTGCTCGTAAATCCGGCGGTTCAGCTCCGGTACCGCGCTCAGGTCCAGCCCAACATCCCCGAAACCATCCTCCGCCCCCTTGGCGTAGGCGACGATCCGCGCCACCAGTTCGCCCTGCCCCGCGTTGTCCTCCACTCCGCCCTTCTCCGCGAGCCGCTCCCGCACCCGCCCGGCCGTCTCGCCCGGCAGCAGCACGCGCGAGATTCCGCCCTCGGTCCACCCGATGGCCATCGCCCCCAGCGCCGTCTCGAACACCCGAAATCTCATGCGCCAAGGATAGGCCTCCGGCACGGCCCCGCAAACCCGCTTTCCACCGCATAACAAAAGGCCGCCCCGAAGGGCGGCCTCAAACTCGGGAACTGCCACCGCTTAGTGGTGGTGCTCCTCCGGAACCTCGTCCTCGTCCGAAGCGATGATCTTGCTGAGCTCGGCGCGGGTCATCGGCTTCTCGGTCTGCGTCGCGAGCTCGCCGATGAAGTCGACCACCTTGTTCTCGAACACCGGAGCGCGCAGCGCCGCCAGCGCCTGCGGGTTCTTGCGGTAGTAGTCGTAAACCTGCTGCTCCTGGCCCGGGAAGCGGCGGACCTCGGCGATCAGCGCCTGCTGGTGCTCTTCCTCGGTCACTT
>JAEYTN010000446.1 GCA_023433985.1 Pseudomonadota bacterium
ACCTCCACCGGATCGCGGCGCACCAGGTTGAACAGGATGCGCAGCACGATGCCGGCAATGGTCGAGGCCACCGCCACGCCGAAATTCACCACGATCTCCGAGACGCCGCTGCCGGTCGAGTACTGGATCAGCGACATGGCGAGGCTGGTGAGGGTGAAGATGAAGCCCATGTAGTAGAAGTTGTCGCCAGTCTGATCGTCCCGAAGCCGCAGCCGGCGCAACAGGACGATGGCGAGGGCATAGCCGACCATCAGCGCGACCGGAGTGCCCGTCACCACCGCGGCGGGCCAGGTGAGGCTCTTGGCGAGCACGATGAAGCCGACGCCCACGAGCGAGAAGGTGGCGAAGAAGACCGGAGGTCCGAGGTCGGCCCGGCGCAGGAGCGGGGTCGCCATCACACCATCCCCGCAAGCCGCGACACGGTGCCGGTACCGCGCCCCGCGTCGATCCAGCGGAGCCAGAACGCGGCGAGCGCAGTCTGGTCGATGTCGGATCGGTCGCGCTGCACCAGCCAGATGTCCACCCGGGCGCCGACGAAGTCGGTGAGGTAGCGGGCGCCGGCCTTCTCCACGAAGCCATCGAAATCCATGCCGTCGCGGAACATCGAATAGAACTGGGTGTGCTCGAGCATGTCCGAGACTACGACGATACGCGTGGCAATGACACGCTGGTCCTTGCTGGTGAGCTGCTCGGCGGCGATCTGCTGCAGCGCAGCCATGATGGGCGAGGCCTTTCCCTCGGTGCCGGCGACCGCGGCGTCGAGCTTCTGCGACACGGGGAGTTCGAACTTCTCATGCCAGCGCTTCTTGGCCATCTCGGGGTTGGCGGTCAGCTCGTTGAGGTCGGTGCCATCGCCGGGGTTGCACAGATAGACCAGCCGCTCGACCTTCCCCGGGTCCTCGTTGAGCACGCGGATATCGAGCAGACCACCACGCGGCAGCTCCGCCACCACGTCGCCGAGCTGGTTCAGCACCTGGCTGCGCGTCACCTGCGCCAGGGCATCGGTGGTATCGAGCAGCACGATGGTCTGGGCGGTCGGGCCGCTCCTGGGGCAGAGCGAGGCGCTGTCGATCTCGACATGGCGGGAGGTGGCGTCGACGTAAAGGTAGACGAGCGCGCCGCTGATCGCGAGGATGGCCATGGCCACCACCACGATGGCGGCGATCTGCCCGCCCGTACCCCGTCCCGACCGCCGGCGCCGCCGCGGGCTCATTTGTCCGGCACCACCTGGTCGAGCTCGCGGTAGTTCCTGAGCGCCTGGTCGAACTCGACGCCGAGGGTGGCCATGACCTTTTCGAGGTCGGCCTGCGCGCCCTTGATCGCCTCCTTGAGGTCGTCGGTGTTCCACTCGTTCTCGCGCGAGATTTCGACCTCGATGCGCTTGAGGCTGAACTCCCCGGCGAAGTGCGGCGGAGCCGGCGTCGTGCGGGCGGCGATGTTGGCGTCGCGATAGACGCGCAGCAGCGTGTTGGCAGCGGTTTCAAGCTGGCCCTGGTACTGGCCGAACAGCGTCAGCTGGCGGGCGCGGTGGGCGATGATCGCCTCATGCTCGGTGCGGCGGCGGCTCAGGTCGCCGCGCAGCTCGCTCACCGCGTCCTGGTATTGCTCGCGCACATCCATCAGGTCCTGGATGCGGGTGCGGCGCATCTCGGCATAGCGGTCCTGCGCCTTGCGCCGGCCGTCCGAGATCTCCTGGAACTTCGGGAAGCTGTCATTGAGGCTGTAGCCGTCGATCAGCGCGATGGTGGAGAAGAACACGCCGAGCCCGAACAGCACCCAGGACTCGAAATCGCTCATGGTGAGCGGCGCCTCCATCAGGCGGCGCATCACTTCGATGCCGGCGCCCTGCAGCGTATCCGCGCCGGCTTCCCGGTAGTGCGCGAGGCCGAGGTTCAGCACCGTGGTGAAGGCGAGGAAGAAGACAAGCCACAACAGGCCCCAGAGTTTGGCGAACCAGTTGCGGTGGGTGAGGAAGGGCAGACCCTTGATGGCGATCAGCAGCGGTACGCCGACATTGAGGAAGGCAAAGAGCGCCGCCTGCAGCACGCCGCCGGCGAGCCCGAGCTCGGCCCCGCGCGACAGGAAGTAGCCGTTGGTGACGAGTTCGCCGAGGAAGATCAGCACGACGATCAGCCATTTCAGCGTCGTGCCGAGCTTCGTGTTGATCTTGGCCGGGCGGTTGATCCGGTGCTGGCGGCGGAATTCGGTGAGGTAGGCCTCGGCCTCGGTGAGCTCGCGGCGGAGGCCGTGCAGGTCGTCGAGGCCCATCTGCTGTTCGGCCTTGAGATCGGCGAGGCCCGACTGCGCCACATCCTTGATGCCGGAGAAGCGGGCTTCGAAATCGAGGTCGATCAGGCGGGCACGGAAGCCGGTCAGCTGGTTTTCGAGCTCGTCATGCGCGGCCTTCTGCGCGGCAGTCACCTGCTCGACGATCTCGGTCTCGACGGCGTCGAACGAGGTACTGTCGGCGGGCGGTTGCTCCTCGGCGCCGCGGGCGCGGCCGCGTTCGGCCAGCGTCATGCTGGCGGTGAGCCGCTGCACATCGAGGGTGGTGAAGGTCTCGGTCGTGGCGCGATAGGCATGCACGGGCCGGTCAAGCAGGCCCTTCAGCCTGGATAGGGTCGATGGCATAGAAGGTCGCGCTCGCTGAACTACCCGGTATCCCTAGTGCCTTGCGCCTGTGCTTCACAAGTCCGGCAATCCACCATGGCAAATCGGGCGGGGTGCCGCAATCGACGCTGGGCTTTGGCTCGGGGGCGGCCTAGAACGGCGCGCTTCCTGTTCGGACAAGCTCGTGACCGATATCGCTTCTCCCGCTGCCGGGGTGCCGCAGCGCCGCCTCGCCCACCTCGCCCACCTCGCCATGCTGCTGTTCGCGAGCCTGATCGCCGGGTCGTTCACGTTCGGGGCGGCTGCGGTACCGCACCTGCCGCCGGTGCCGCTCAACGCGCTGCGCTTCGTGCTGGCGAGCCTGCTGATGGGCGCATTCGCCTTCGGCGTGGCACGGCAGAAACTGGAACTGCCCAGGGCGCCGTGGCGCTTCGGGGTGACCGGCTTCCTCACCGCGATCTACTTCGTCACCATGTTCATCGCGCTCACCATGACGCTGCCGGTGGCGACGAGCGCGGTCTATACGCTGGTGCCGATCATGACGGCGCTGACCGGCCTGGTGCTCGTGGGGCAGCGCTCCGGCCCGCCGGTGCTGCTGAGCCTGCTGCTGGCCGGCATCGGTGCGATCTGGGTGATCTTTCGCGGCGACATCGACGCGCTGCTCCGCTTCGATGTCGGGCAGGGCGAGCTCATCTACTTCGTCGGCTGCGTCGCCTACGCGATCTACACGCCGCTGCTGCGCCGCTACAGCCGCGGCGAAAGCCCGCTGGTGCTGAGCTTCTGGACGCTGACCGGCACGGCGGTCTGCATCGTGCTCTACGGGCTGCCCGAAATCCTCACCACCGACTGGCTGCACCTGCCGCCGGTGGTGTGGTGGGTGGTGATCTACCTGGCGGTGGGGCCGACGGCGATCTGCTTCTTTCTCATCCAATTCGCCTCGCTGCACCTGCCGGCAGCCAAGGTGGTCGCCTACGGCTACCTGGTCCCCGCCTTCGTCATCGTGTTCGAAGGCCTGGTGGGGCACGGCTGGACGAGCCTGTCGGTCGTCGCCGGTGCCGCCGTCACCGTGCTCGGCCTGGCGGTGCTGGCGGCGCTGCCCGAGCGCTAGGCAGGCGCCTCAGCCCCGCGTGGTGCGGTGATGCGCCCAGGCCAGCGTGACGCCCAGGGTGGTGAAGGCCGCAATGGCCAGCGCGCAGACGATGATGGCTTCGATCGGCATTTCTTGCTCTCCTCGTTCGAGACGGACGAAGGAGAACCATGCGCCAAGGACGAGGCCCTTGATCTGGGTCAAGCGAAGGCGATGGGCGCCGGGTGGACGAAGCGGCGGGGAAGCCCTAGATTCGAGGCGGCGACCATTGGAGCCTTGGATGCGCATCGAAATCGAACGTGAGGACGACGGGCGGTGGCTGGCCGAGGTTCCGGCGTTGCCGGGGGTCCTGGTCTATGCCGATAGCGAGGAGCAGGCGCGCGCCAAGGCCGAGGCCCTGGCCTTCCGGGTGATCGCGGACCGGCTCGAACACGGCGAGCCCGTACCCTCTGAAGTACGCCGGCTGTTTGCGGCGTGAGCAACTGGCCATCCGCCAGGGCCGCGCGGGTGCTTCGCGCCCTGTTTCGCCTCGGCTGGAGCGTCAAGCGTCAGGCCGGCTCGCACCGCACCCTCGCGCGTGAGGGATGGCCGGACTATGTCTTCGCGTTTCACGACGGCGAGGAGATTGGCCCGAAGATGCTGGCGAGGACCGGAAAGCATACCGGGGCTTGCGGCCCGACGACCTTTGAAACCGCCAAAACAAAAAGGCGCCCGAAGGCGCCTTTGTCATCATCCCGTTGCGGCGGGAGGATATTGGAGCGGGCGAAGGGATTCGAACCCTCGACCCTAACCTTGGCAAGGTTATGCTCTACCCCTGAGCTACACCCGCACTCCAGTCGCTGCCAGTGCTTGGCACCGGCTCGACGGGCGCCTATATGCCCAATCGAAAGCACGATTGCAACCCATAATTCGGCCTCACGCAAAAGCGTGGTAAAGCTTGCACCGGTGCCCCCAAAACGGGCATGAAACCGGCGTCAGGCGGGCCTTTCCGCCCCAAGGGATCTCGACGAATGGCACTGAACGACATCGGCACCGCCTCTGTACAGAATGCCGCACCGCCGGCCGCGCTGATCGAGGAATCGACCGATCGGGCCTTCAAGGCCGACGTGATCGACGCATCGCTCGAAGCTCCGGTGCTGGTGGATTTCTGGGCGCCGTGGTGCGGTCCCTGCCGGCAGCTGACGCCGAATCTCGAGAAGGTGATCAACGAGAAGCAGGGCAAGATCCGGCTCGTGAAGATCAATATCGACGAGAATCCCTCGATCGCCGGGCAGCTGGGCATCCAGTCGATTCCCGCCGTGTTCGCCTTCGCGGGCGGGCGGCCGGTCGATGCGTTCCTCGGCGCCATTCCCGAGAGCGAGGTGCGCCGCTTCGCCGACAAGGTGATCGCCAACGCTCCGGCGGGCAAGCCGGCCGCCGGCTCGCTCGAGGAAGAGATCGGGCATGCGCTCGAAGCCGCCGCCGAGGCGCTGACCATGGGCGACCTCAACCAGGCGGCGCAGATCTACGGCATGATCCTGCAGCAGAAGCCCGACCACGCGCAGGCGCTGATCGGCATCGCCAACGTCTTCCTCAAGGCCGGGCAGCCCGACCAGGCGCAGGCCGCGCTCGACGACGTGCCGGAGGCCGACCGCAAGGGCGCCGACTACACCTCGACGCTCGCCTCGCTCAACCTTCTCAGCGAGGCGGCCACCCTCAGCGAAACCGACGAGCTGGCGCAGCAGGTCGAGGCCGATCCCGACAACCACCAGGCCCGCTTCGACCTCGCGGTGAAGTACAATGCCGAGGGCAAGCGCGTCGAAGCCGCCGAGGCGCTCGTGGCGCTGATGAAACGCGACCGCTCCTGGAACGAGGACGGCGCGCGCAAGAAGCTGCTCGAGCTGTTCGAGGCGTGGGGCCCGAAGGACCCCGCGACGCTGAAGGGCCGGCGGCTCCTTTCCTCGGTCCTCTTCTCCTGAAGGCAGATTCCGCAAGGCAAGCCGCCATGCTCAAGCGTCCCCAGTCCCCGGCCGACATCCCGGCCTCGATCCCGATCTTCCCGCTCACCGGCGCCCTGCTGCTGCCTTATGCGCGGCGGCCGCTCAACATCTTCGAGCCGCGCTATCTCGAGATGATCGACCATGCGCTCAGGGGCGACCGGCTGATCGGGCTGATCCAGCCGCAGGACACATCGGAGGAAAGCCCGCAGGGGCAGGTGCCGGTGCAGAAGATCGGCACGGTGGGCCGCATCACGCATTTCGAGGAGATCGAGGACGCGCGCTATTTCGTCATCCTCGAGGGCGTCTGCCGCTTCGAGTACGTGAAGGAAATCCCGACCATGTCGCCGTTCCGCCGTGCCATGGTCTCGACCGACCCGTTCGCGTCGGATTTCGATCGCGAGTTCGGCGAGGAGGCGGTGGATCGCCAGCGCTTCCTCAAGATGATGCGCGACTACGCCGAGTTCGGCGATTTCGACCTCAACTGGGACGAGATCGAGAAGACCGGCACCGCCGACCTCGTCAATTTCTGCTGCATGGTCTCGCCCTATGGCGCGGCCGAGAAGCAGGCGCTGCTCGAGGCCAACTCGCTCGAAGCGCGCGCCGAAACGCTGATCGCCATGGCCGAGATCGAGATGGCCAAGGGTGACGGCGACCGGGCTTCGCCACTGAATTGAGCGACCCGACCCGACCGCCCGGCAGCGACCCGCGCTACCTGGTCGACCCCCGGGTGCTCGAAATGCTGGTCTGCCCGCTGACCAAGACGCGGCTGACCCTGTCGGCCGACCGCTCGGAACTGGTTTCGGTGGCGGCGCACCTGGCATTCCCGATCAAGCTCGGCGTGCCGATGCTCAGCCTCGACGAGGCGCGCGAGATCGACCCCGACGAGATGAAGGCATTTACCGCGAGGGGCGGGGAGCCGGAGTAGGGGCGGATCGACGTCGTGGCTGTGCCGCCCCTCCCACCAGCCTGCGGCTGGTCCCCTTTCCCTGCTGACGCGGTGGAGGATTCGGGCCAGTCGACCTAGATCTCCAATCCTCTCAGTAGCCTCGGGCCGGCGCGCTCCACGCCGGCGGCGCGGGAGATCATGAAGTCCTTGACCGGCCCGAGCCGGTCCACGACGCCGAGGCCGAAATCGCGGGCGGCGCGCACCGGTGCGAGATCGTTCGAGAACAGCCGGTTCATGCCGTCGGTGAGCATCGCCATCAGCGTGGTGTCGAAGCGGCGCCAGCGCTGGTAGCGTTCGAGCACGTCGGCCGCGCCGTGGTCCTGGCCGAGCCGCATGGCGTCGATTGCCACCTCGGCCAGCGCGGCGACATCCTTGAGGCCAAGGTTCAGGCCCTGGCCGGCGACCGGGTGGATGACATGGGCGGCATCGCCGATCAGCGCGAGGCGCGGCGCGACGAAGCTCCTGGCGATCTGCAGGCGGAGCGGGAAGGTCTGCACGCCCTTTTCCTCGAGCGTCACCTCGCCGAGGCCGAAACCCATCACTTCGGCGATCTCCAGCGCGATGGCTTCGGGCGCGCTCGCCTTCACGCGCGCGGCGTTGGCGGTCGTCTCGGTCCAGACGAGCGACGAGCGGTTCAACCCGCCAACACTTGGCAGCGGCAGGCTGGCGAAGGGGCCGTGCGGGCGGAAGTGCTCGTAGGCGATGCCCTCATGCGGCAGCGTATGAGCGATGGTGGTGACGATGCCCGACTGGCCGTAGTCGTGCCCGAAGGTGCCGATGCGCGCATAGCCGCGCATCGCCGACATGGCGCCGTCGGACGCAACCACGAGCGGCGCCAGCAGCGTCCGGCCGTCGGCAAGGCTCACCCGGCCGTGGGCGCCCGCGCCGGAAAAGCCGGTGACCTCGGCGGGCGCTATCAGTTCGACCTGGCCCTCCAGCGCCCTGAGAAGGGCCGCCGCGAGCGCCGTGTTTGGCACCATGTGAGCAAAGGCTTCGCCCGGCTTCACTTCACCCTCGAAGCTCAGGAACAGCGGCCGGGAGATGTCGCCGGTACCGGAGTCGGTGATCTTCATGCGGCGGATCGGCTCGCTCGCCGGGGCCACATCGTTCCATACGCCCAGTTGCTCGAACACCCGCCGGACGCCGGCGGCGATGGCGGTTGCCCGCTGGTCGGGGGGCACGGCGAAGGGACGGCGGTCGACCAGCGCGAGCTTCAGGCCGCGCATGGCGCGGGTCAGGGCCAGCGCCAGGGTCAGGCCGGCCGGCCCGCCGCCTACGATGACGATGTCGTAGTGGAGCTCGCTCATGGGTACCTCGCCTCGCCGCGCTGCCTGCTATTTGGCCTTTTGCACCGCCACCCGCAAGCGGAAGCGGCGGGCCGTCTCAGTGTTGCACAATGCGTGAGCAAAATTCTCAAGAATGCCCACGACGTGAGCATGAATTGGGCAGTGCGGTTGCCGGAATTGCAGGCTGTGCCGTGCCGTCTATGAGATTCATCAGGATTTTCAATTGGTTGTGCATCGACATCGGAGTCTGGCACGGCACTTGAAACTGATTGCAGCGATTGGAGACCGTCCAAAACAAGTTTCGAAAGGGGCATCCATGAAGCTGGTGATCGCAATCATCAAACCGTCGCGCCTGGAGGAGGTCCGCCAGGCCCTCAACTCGCTCGACGTGCACGGCATGACCGTGACCGAAGTGAAGGGCTACGGACGACAGAAAGGCCACTCCGAAATCTATCGCGGCACCGAATATGCCGTGCACTTCCTGCCCAAGCTGAAGATCGAGATCGCGGTGGACGACGGCCAGGCCGACGCCATCGTCTCTGCCATCCGCGAAAGCGCCCAGACGGGGCGCATCGGCGATGGCAAGATCTTCGTGCTCGACCTTCTCGCCGTCACCCGCATCCGCACCGGCGAAACCGGCGCGGCTGCCCTGTGACGCCGCTCTTTTTGGGGAAAACAACAATGATACAGACCAAGTTGTCGAAGCTTGTCGGGCTGGGAGCCCTGGCGACGCTGGCGCTGACCCTGCCAGCCATCGCGCAGGACGCCGCACCGGCCGCCGAAGCCGCTGCGGAGGTCGCCGCGGAAGTCGCGACCATCGATTCGGGCGACACCTCCTGGATGCTCGTTTCCACCATCCTGGTCATCCTGATGACCATTCCGGGCCTTGCCCTGTTCTACGGCGGCCTGGTGCGCGCCAAGAACATCCTGTCGATCCTCAGCCAGGTGTTCATGGCCTTCTGCATGGTGGCCCTGCTGTGGGTGGCCTACGGCTACTCGCTGGCCTTCAGCGGTGCCGGCGAGGGCGGCCTGTCGGCTTTCATTGGCGACTTCTCCAACCTGTTCCTGGGAGCGGTGACGCCCGACTCGATCAGCGGCTCGATCCCCGAGCTGGTGTTCGTCGTGTTCCAGCTTACCTTCGCGGCCATCACCTCGGCGCTCGTCGTCGGCGGCATCGCGGAGCGCATGAAGTTCGGCGCGGTGATGCTGTTCCTCGCGATCTGGTTCACCTTCTCCTACCTGCCGATCGCCCACATGGTGTGGTCGGGCCCGGGCCTGTTCTTCGGCATGGGCGCGCTGGACTTTGCCGGCGGCACGGTGGTGCACATCAACTCGGGCGTCGCCGCGCTGGTCGCCGCGATCGTGCTCGGGCCGCGCACCGGCTTCCTCAAGGAGCCGATCCCGCCGCATAACCTCACCTTCACCTTCATCGGCGCCTGCCTGCTGTGGGTCGGCTGGTTCGGCTTCAACGCCGGCTCGGCCCTCGCCGCCAATGGTCTTTCCGCCCAGGCCTTCCTCAACACCATCACCGCTCCGGCGGCAGCTGGTATTGCCTGGGCCGTGGCCGAGAAGTTCACCCGCGGCCACGCCTCGCTGCTGGGTGCTGCCTCGGGTGCCGTCGCCGGCCTCGTGGCCATCACCCCCGCGGCAGGCTTTGCCGGGACGTTCGGCGCCATCGTGCTCGGTGCGGTGGCCGGTGTGGTCTGCCTGTGGGCGGTCGTGACCCTCAAGCCGATGCTGAAGTACGACGACAGCCTCGACGTGTTCGGGATCCACGGCATCGGCGGCATCGTCGGCGCCATCGGCACCGGCATCGTGGCGGCCCCGTCGCTCGGTGGCTTCGGCGCGGCCGAGTACAACATGGCCGGCCAGCTCGGCACGCAGATCCTCGCGGTGGTCGTCGCCATCGTGTGGTCGGCGGTGGTTGCCCTCGTCGCCATGCTGATCGTCAAGGCCGTGTTCGGTGGCGCCCGCGTCTCCGAGTCGGCCGAGTCCGATGGCCTCGATATCTCGAGCCACGGCGAGCACGCCTACAACTAAGCACTTGGCCCGCGCGGGGGAGATCTCCTCCCCTTGCCCCGCGCGGGTCCGACTGCCGGAGGGCCGGGTTCCGGCCCGGTCCTCCGCCCGTCACCCGGATTCCCGCTGACCGCGGCGTGCAGCTCACGTACCTCTTGGCCCGCCACAGAGGCTTCCCACTCGCAAACCGCGTGGGCTGCACACCCCGGTCAACGGCTCAGGGCCAACCCGGCCCGTGCCCGCCCCGCCAGGCGGGAGCGCCGTTGACCGACCAGATCGTGCTTTGCAGTGCTCGAGGCGCCGGACCACCGTGCCTCAGAAATCCGCCGTCAGTCCCTTGATTTCCCAATCGCCGTAGCGGGCGGGGTCCAGGCCGCCGCGGCCACCCTTTTCGTCCTTGCCCTCGGCGGCCTTGCGGTCGATCTCGGCGCGGCGGGCCTGGGCCTCGGCCAGGGCGCGCCGGGCGGCGGGGGACAGGGGCCTGGGAACGGTTTCGTCGCTCATCGACATTACCCTTTGGACAGCTTCCCTTGCCGGGAACCGGGCGCCGTCCCATCTATTGGGCTATTGAACACCCGAACCGAGGTACAAGACTTACGGCTCATGCTCAACTTCTTCCGCACATCGGTGTTGCTCGCGGCGCTCACGGCCATCTTCATGGCGGTGGGATATCTCGTCGGCGGCCAGAGCGGCATGTTGATCGCCTTCGTCGTGGCGGCGCTGACCAACCTGTTCGGCTACTGGAACGCCGACAAGCTGGTGCTCAGGATGCAGAACGCCCATCCGGTCGATCCGCGCCAGCAGCCCGACCTGTACCGCACCGTCGAAGCGCTGAGTCAGCGCGCCGGGATCCCGATGCCGAAGCTCTACGTCATCGACACGGACCAGCCCAACGCCTTCGCTACCGGCCGCAACCCTGAGAACGGGGCCGTGGCCGTGAGTTCGGGCCTGCTGCGCCAGCTCGAGCCGCGCGAAGTTGCGGCGGTGATCGCGCACGAGCTGGCGCACATCAAGAACCGTGACACCCTGACCATGACGATCACGGCGACCTTCGCCGGTGCGATCTCCATGCTGGCGCAGTTCGGCCTGTTCTTCGGCGGCGGCAACTCGCGCGACAATCCGCTCGGCCCCATCGGCGTGCTGCTGGCGGTACTGGTCGCTCCGATCGCCGCCGTGCTGGTGCAAATGGCGGTAAGCCGTACCCGCGAGTACGAGGCCGACAAGGACGGGGCGCAGATAATGGGCGATCCGATGGCCCTGGCCTCGGCGCTCAGCAAGATCAGCCAGCTGGCGCAGCGCACGGTGAACATCCAGGCCGAGCGCAACCCGGCGCAGGCGCATATGTACATCTTCAACCCGCTTTCGGGTCAGCGGATGGACAACCTGTTTTCCACCCACCCGAACGTCCACAACCGCATCGCTCAGTTGCAGCGGCTGGCGGGCGAGATGCGGCTCGACGATACCGGCCGCCGTCCGGCGCCCCGCTTCAGCCAGCCGCAGCAGAGCTCCGCCCCGCGCGAGAACGGCGGCGGCTGGCGCGTGCCCTCGACCGGGGGCACCGAAGCGGATAATGCAACGCGGCGTGGCCCGTGGGGCTGACATCCAGGGACGTGGTTTGAGAAAGCAGAAGAACCCGCCGGGGCTCCAGCTCCGGCTCCTCGCCGCCGAACGGCTGGGCGAGGAGCTCAAGGGGGCGAACTTCGCCCCCTTTTCGTCATCCGAGATCGAGGACGGGCGCGATCGGGCGCTCGCCAACCGGCTCGTCACGACAGCGCTGCGCCGGCACGGCCAGATCAATCTGATGCTGGCCAGGTTTCTCGACCGTGGCGTGCCGAAGAAATCCGGCCCGTTCGAGCCGATCCTCCGCCTGGCGCTGGCGCACCTGGTATTCCTGCCCGAACTCGGCGACCACTCGGCGATCTTCCTCGCAGTCGAGGCCGCGCGCAAGGACACGCGCTCGCAGCCTTATGCCAAGCTGATGAATGCCGTGCTGCGCCGCGCGCAGGGCGAAGCGCACCAGCTCAGCCACCTGCCGCACCAGGCGCTGTTCCCCGATACGCTGGGCCCGCTGTGGCGCGACACCTATGGTGAGGACGCCATAGAGGAGTTCGCCGCGGCGCTGGTCGAAGGGGCGCCGCTCGACCTGACGCTCAGGGACGAGGACCCGGCGCTGATCGAGGCGCTGAATGCCGCGCCCATCCTCGCCGACACGGTGCGCGTCGAGACCCGCGACAAGCCGGTCGAGGCGCTGCCCGGCTATGCCGAGGGCCGCTGGTGGGTGCAGGACGCCGCCGCAGCTATCCCGGCGCGGCTGATCGATGCGCAGCCCGGCGCCCGCGTGCTCGACCTCTGCGCCGCTCCGGGCGGCAAGACGGCACAGCTCGTGAAGGCCGGCTACCGGGTCACCGCGCTCGACAGCGACGCCGATCGCATGGCACGGCTCGGCGAGAACCTGAAGCGTCTCGGCTACGAGGCGGAACTCGTCACCGCGGATGCCCTCGAGTGGCAGCCGGAGGAGAAGTTCGACGCCATCCTGCTCGATGCGCCGTGTTCGGCCACCGGCACGTTCCGCCGGCACCCCGAGGTGGTGTGGCATCGCTCGGTTTCAGATATCGCGGGGCGGGCGGCCATTCAGAAACGGTTCATCACTCGTTCATTGTCGTGGCTGCAGAAGGGCGGCACCTTGGTCTACTGCGTCTGCTCGCTCGAGCCGCAGGAGGGTGAGGGGCACCTGGGCTGGCTCACCGAGCGCGATGATGTCAGCCTCGATCCGGTGGCGCCATCCGAGCTGGCCGGGCTCGAGGACGCCGTGCGGGCGGACGGAACGGTGCGGACGTGGCCCGGCCTGCCGCTTCCTGGGGATAATCCGGGGACGCTCGATGGGTTCTTCGTTGCGCGGTTCCGTCGCCGCTGACACTCTGTGGCGGGCTTGGCAAGCGGGTGGCTGCAGCCTATCAAGCGCAGCGGGTTGTGGGATTTGAGGGCGTAGTCTTGGCTCATTCGCTGCGATTCGTCGCCCGCCGAGCGCTATGGTCGATCGCCGACCATTTCGTCACCAATCCTGCCATCCGCTGGACGTGGACCGGGCCCTCGAGCGACGAAATCCAGGGCGGGTTGCCCGAGTTCCGGCCCACCGACCGGGAGACAGTGCTGGAGATGATGCAGGGCCGCTACCTGCTGTCATCCAAGCTGGTCGACACGCATGGCGTCTCGCCGTTCTCGGTCGAGGTGGATCACGAGGACTGGCAGGACGACCTGCAGGCCTTTGCCTGGCTCAGGCATTTCCGCGACGCGCGCACCGACGAGGAGCGCCGCTTCGCCCGCACCCTGGCGCTCGACTGGATCGGCCGCGAGGGCAGCTTCGACCGCAGCACCTGGGCGCTGTCGCTGGCGGCCCGGCGGGTGCTCAACTGGCTGCGGCACTACAACATCCTGATGGAAGGGGCGACGCTGGAGCAATCGCAGCAGATCGCGCGCTCGCTCTCCACCCAGATCTCGTCGCTGAAGCTGCGCGGCTCGCTCGCCACCGATCCGGTGGATGCGTTGCTGGTGGCGCTCGCCCTGTGTGGCGTGGCGCTCTGCGCCGACCGGCCCGATGCCGAGGTGATCGGCCGCATCCGCCGCGCCGAACGGCTGATCGAGCAGCAGATCGATGAGGATGGCCTGCATCGGAGCCGCTCGGCCAAGGTGCAGGTGCAGATCCTGATCGAGCTCATCACCATCCGGCAGGCGCTGCGCCGCGACTACGAGCAGTACGCGACCGAGTTCAGCGACATGGCAGAGGCGATGCAGCGCTCGCTCGATGCGATCTCGCTGGGTACCGGCGAGCCGGGCTATTTCAACGGCACCGGGCAGATGCCGCACGACCTGATCGTCGCCGTGCAGGCGCAGAGCGCCGCGCGCGCCCGACAGACGGGTACCGCCGGGGGCTATGGCCGGCTGGTCGCCGGGCGCTCCATCGTGGTCGCGGACTCCGGCCTCGTGCCGGATCCCGAATATGCGCAGCACGCACATGCGAGCGCACTTGCCTTCGAATTCAGCCACGGCCGCGACCTGGTGGTGGGCAATTGCGGGCCCGCACCACCGGGCTACGAGGACGGGCTGCTGTTCCGGCAGGGCATCGCCCATTCGGCTCCCACGATCAACGCGCTCTCTTCGGCCGCCATCCCGACGTCCGGCCCGATGGCGGGGCGGCTGGTGCAGGTGGGCAAGCCCAACGCGATCGAGGCGCACCCCAGCGACGACAGCCTGGTGCTCAGCTGCCACGGTTACCTCGAGCGTTTCGGCGTCAGTATCGAGCGGCACCTGACGCTGCTGCCCGAAGGCATGAGTCTGGTGGGGCAGGATCGCTTTGTCCGGCATCGGCATCGCGTTTCGGGCGGTGCGGCGATCCGCTTCCACCTCGCGCACCAGACCGAGGTGCAGGTGACCGACGACCTGGTGCGGCTGAGGCTCAACTCGGGGGCGATCTGGACCTTCCTGTGGGAGGGCGCGGAGCTCAGGATCGAGGACAGCGTGCGGCAGTCGGCCTATTTCGGCTTCCACCGCACCAAACAGCTGGTGCTCGAGACGCTGGTGGCGGACGCCAACGAGGTCAGCTGGATCTTCACGCTCGAATCCGAGTGAGCGGGTTCCCAAGCACCGGCATTTCTGCAATAAGGCCGCCGTTCGCGCGACTGGCGAGATAAGATGGGACACCATCGGGGAACGCGAACGTGATGTGCCGCTCGCCTGGGCCCCTCTTTCGAACCTCATTCGAACCAGTCGGAGCCCTCATGCCCAACACCATCGTTCCCATCCAACGTGCCCTTCTCAGTGTCTTCGACAAGACGGGCATCGCCGAGTTCGCCAAGGCGCTGGCCGGGCTGGGTGTCGACCTGGTTTCGACGGGCGGTACGTCGAAGCTGATCGCCTCGACCGGCGCGGCGGTGCGCGACATCTCGGACCTCACCGGTTTTCCCGAGATGATGGACGGGCGGGTGAAGACGCTGCACCCCAAGGTGCATGGCGGCCTGCTGGCGGTGCGCGACAACCCGGGCCACAAGGCCTCGATGGATGAGCACGGGATCGGTGCGATCGACCTGGTGGTGGTCAACCTCTATCCGTTCGAAGAGACGATCGCGAAGGGCGCCTCCTACGAGGAAACGATCGAGAATATCGACATCGGCGGGCCGGCGATGATCCGCTCGGCGGCCAAGAACCATGCCTACACGACGGTGATCGTCGATCCCAACGACTACGAGCAGGTGCTGGAGCATATCCGCCAGTCCGGCGGCGTACCCTACGAGCTGCGCCAGAAGCTGGCGGCCAAGGCCTATGCGCGGACGGCGGCCTATGACTCGGTGATTTCGGGCTGGTTCGCGAAGACGCTCGACTATCCCGACATGCCCTATCGGTCGTTCGCCGGGCGGCTCAAGGAGGTGATGCGCTATGGCGAGAACCCGCACCAGTGGGCCGCCTTCTATGCCACCGGCGAGCAGCGGCCGGGGGTCGCCACGGCGCGGCAGGTGCAGGGCAAGGCGCTGAGCTACAACAACCTCAACGACACCGATGCGGCGTTCGAGCTGGTGAGCGAGTTTCCGGCCGAGACGCCGGCGGTCGCCATCATCAAGCACGCCAACCCGTGCGGCTTTGCCACGGCGGGATCGCTGATCGACGCCTATCGGCTGGCACTCCGTACCGACCCGGTGTCGGCCTTCGGCGGGATCGTGGCGCTCAACGGCGTGATCGACGAGGCGACGGCGGTCGAGATCGTGAAAGTGTTCACCGAGGTGATCGTGGCGCCCGACGCCACCGAGGCGGCGATCCGGATCATCGCCGCCAAGAAGAACCTGCGGCTATTGCTAACGGGGGCGCTGGCCGACCCGAAGGCGGATGGGCTGACGGTCAGGTCGCTGGCGGGCGGGCTGCTGGTACAGGGCCGTGACAACCGCAACGTGGACGACACCGAGTTCAAGGTGGTGACGAAGAAGCAGCCGACCGAGGCGGAGCTCAGCGACCTGAAGATCGCGATGAAGGTGGCCAAGCACGTCAAATCGAACGCCATCGTCTACGTGAAGGATGGGGCCACGGTCGGTGTCGGCGCCGGGCAGATGAGCCGGCTCGATTCCTCGCGCGTCGCGCATCGCAAGGCGATCGATGCGGCGGAAGCCGCCGGCATCGAGGGGGCGCTGACCAAGGGCTCGGTGGTGGCGTCCGACGCGTTCTTCCCGTTCCCCGACGGCATGCTGGCGGCGGTAGAAGCCGGCGCGACGGCGGTGATCCAGCCGGGCGGCTCGCTCAACGACCAGGCGGTGATCGACGCGGCGGACGAAGCCGGCATCGCCATGGTGCTGACCGGAATGCGGCACTTCCGGCACTAAGCTCAAGCGCTCCTCGCCAGGTCGCTCAGCAGGCCGGCCGCTACGCTCAACCGCGAGACGGTCATTTCGCCCTCGGTGAGGTCGCGGACGGCGGTGGCGGTGCGGGTGATCGCTTCGGGGCGGCTGTTGCGCCAGCTCTCGAGGCGACCGGCGATGTCACCGTTGCCGAATCCGAGCACGTCGGCAGTGAGGTCGCGCTGGGCGCGGGAGAGGTTGGCGAGGGCGCGGTCGAGGGCCATGCGGTCGAAGCGGTCGGCGAGCACGATGGCGTTACCCTCCTCGATGACGCGGCCGAGGCCGAAGGCTTCGAGCACGCCGAAGAACGCCGTGGCGGCCTGGGGCACGGTGGCCCCGGTCTTTTCGGCGACGAGCACGATATCGGTCGCGAGCCCGAGCACCGGCAGCTCGGCAAAGCGGCGGGCGAGGTCGCGGTTGATGCCGGCGGCTTCGAGCCGTTCTGTCTGCTCGGCAATGTGGCGTTCGAGCCAGGGGCCGACGAGGCTGCCGAGCAGCAGTGCCGTATCGGCGACGCCGGCGCTGTAGCGCTCGATCAGCGGCGACAGGCCGCCCTCGAAACTGCTGTTGCGCAGGAACCAGAGCGACTGGCGGCGCAGCAGCGCCTGCACTTCGGCATAGAGCATCAACTGGGTGCGGCCGGGGACGAGGCCGTCGAGCGCGTCGATCTCGCG
>JAEYTN010000245.1 GCA_023433985.1 Pseudomonadota bacterium
AGCGGAAGCCGATCATCAGCGCCAGCCCGATCGCCATCGCCGAGTAGCCGGCGAAGTCGAAATAGAGCTGCATCGTGTAGGCGAGGGCGCCCAGCCAGCTCTCTGCCAGCGTCGGGTTCGGCACCGAGAACATGGCGTCGGCGAGCGGGGCCACGCTGTCGGCAATCAGCACCTTCATGCTGAGGCCGATCAGGAACCGTTGCCAGCCGGCGTTGAACAGCTCCCAGCTGTGCGTGCGCTTCTCGAACTGCGGCGCGAGGTCCTTGTAGCGGAGGATCGGCCCGGCCACGAGCTGCGGGAACAGCGCCAGGAACGCCGCGAAATCGATGATGTTGGGCGATACCTTCGCGTCGCCCCGGTACACGTCCACCAGGTAGCTGATCGAGTGGAACACGTAGAACGAGATGCCGATCGGCAGCAGCAGCTGCCAGTGAATGCCGAGCGCCTCCGGCGTCGTCCCCCACAGCATCGCAAAACTGTCGATGAAGAAGTTGAGGTACTTGAACGTCCCCAGCACCGCGAGGTGCCCGACGATACCGATGCCGACGAACAGCTTGGCGCGCGGCGTACCGGCATGTTTCTGCACCAGCAGCGACCACACATACCCCCACAGCGTATTGCCCACGAGCAGCAGCAGGAAGTCGAAGCGCCACCAGCCGTAGAACAGGTAGCTCTCGATCAGCAGCGTGATGTTCCGGTACTTGTTGGGCGTCAGGTAGTACGCGACCAAAAAGATCGGCAGGAACAGGAACAGGAACGTCTCGGACGAAAAGACCATCAGTGGTCCCCCTCGAAGGAACAGCTGGTGGGGCGCAGCGCCCCGCTTGGGGTGAGCTTGGCGCCGCCGTCGAGCTTCAGCCCGTCGATCACTGCCTCGCCCGTGAGATCGAAGAAGCGGTCGGAGAACTGCACCAGCTCCCCGGCGAACAGTCTCGGCGCCTGCCCGGAAAAGTCGTTCTCGACGAAGCGCAATTGCGCCGTGGTCGAGCCCTTGACCCCCACGCGGTTGCCGTCGAGCTCGTTGCTCGCAATCTCGATCCGCCCGTAGTCGGGCTGGTGCGTCACCGAGATGCCGGCATTGCCGTTGTCGTAGAGCCGGTTCGCGGCCACCGCGACCCCCGCGGAATCCCGCACCGCCAGCCCCGACTGCGCATTCTTGAGCAGCAGGTTGTCGCTCACCGTCACGCAGTCCGCCGATGCAACGCTCACCCCCGAGCGCTTCGCGTCGGCAATGATGTTGCGCTCGACCGTCAGTTCCGCCGCGCCCGCATCCGCGAACACGCCGTTGAGGCCGGCCCCGACCACGAGATTATCCGTAACCGAGACGTTACGCGCCCCGGCCGTCACCTTGATCCCGTGCGCCTGCGCTCCGGCGAGCACGACGTTGCGGTCCGCCACCAGATCCTCGCCGCTCGACATCAGCACGGCCGGCCCGGAGGCCCCGGCGAACACGTTCCCCGAAATCACCGCATCGCTCGCGCCCATCAGCGCCAGCGTCTTCACGTTCTCGAACCGGCTGTCGCGCACCACGCTGGGAGCGCCATCGCGGAAGAATCCGCCTTCGATCAGCGTCACCCCGGTCAGCGGCGCAAACAGCCCGAAGCCCAGCTCCGCAAACCGGGCCCCCTCAGCCGCCAGCGAGCCCGAAAGCGCGATCACCACGAACGGGTTGAACTCCTTGAGCCGCGGGTTCGCCGCGCCCGTGCCACGCAGCTCTGCGCCCTGCGCCAGCAGCGCCCCGGAGGAGAGCACGAACGCCCCCGCCTCGCGGTCGAGCAGCAACCTCTCGCCCGGCTGCAGGAACAGGCTCGCCCCATTCCACACGGCGATGGAAACATGCGCGACGTAGCCGTACGAAGTCTTCTCGAACAGCTCGCCGTGGCCCGCCTGTTGCGCCGCCTCGGCCACCGCCGCGAGGCTCGCGACCCCGCTCTCGATCATAAGCACTTCGGGCCGCGCCTGCGCCTGCCGGAGCGCCACGTGGTAGTTGGCGCCCGCCTGCAGCGCGAGCTGGCTCAGCACCAGGTCGATCGGCACGAGGCTGACCTTGGTCTCGCCCGGCGCCGGCCACGTGATCCCCGGTGCGGGCGTGTCGGTCGCCTCGAACCCCAGCGGCGCAGCCGCCGCCAGCACCTCGCCGGCGGAGCTGCCCTCCCTGGCCATCGCAGCTAGTTCCGCGACGGTTTTCTCGAAAGCGAGGGTCCGCGCATAGTCGGCCCCGGAGACCGGAATCGTGGCGCCCAGGGGGACGGTTGCGCACACGATCGAAGCCAGCCCTGCGCGGACCCAGACCTTACGCATGCTCCCGGCTCCCGTCCGCCGCGACGGTTGCCAGCTCGACGAGCGGCGTAAGGTGTGTCATCGGCCCGTCCACATGGCAGGCGACTTCGATCACCTGCATGGGTCCGGTGCCGTCATTGGTCACGTGCGCCGATTGCTCGTGACCGATCTCGAACGTGGCCCCCGCGCGCACTTCGCGCTTGCGGTTGCCGATCACCAGCGTCCCCTGGCCGGAAGCCACCACCATCATCCGGCGAAACTCGTCGCCGGTCTCGATGGGCAGCGTCGCGCCGGGGTTCACGGTGAGGTGCTTGAGCTGGTAGCCGGCACCCTGCGCCAGCATGCCCTGCTTGCCGAAATCCGTGGTGCCGAAGGCATGGTCGTCGGCCTCGCGGCGGTTCTGCGCCTTGAGCTCCTCCACCACCTTCTTCACGTCCTGGCTCTGGTCCTTGGTGGTGACCAGCAGGGCATCCTCGGTGTCGACCACCACGAGGTTCTCGACTCCGACCACCGCGACGAACCGCTTGCTCCCGCGGACATATGAACCGTGCGAGTTCACCATCATCACGTCGCCGGTCACGACGTTGTCGTCCTCGGTCTTGTCGCCGATGGTATGAAAGGCCGCCCAGGCGCCCACGTCGTCCCAGTCGACATCGGCCGGCGCCAGCGCCACCGACTTGCTCTTTTCGAACACCGCACGCTCGGTCGGCAGGCTCTCGGCCGAGCTGAAGCTCGTCTCGTGCAGCAGCAGCGCGCCGTCGTCCTGCGTGGCGTCGAGCAGCGAGGCGTTCACCGCCCCGAACGTCACCGGGTCGAACCGGCGATACTCCTCGATCACCGTGTCGGCCCGCATCAGCGAGATGCCGCTCGCCCAGTAGGCGAGGCCCGTCTCGATCAGCGATTGCGCCGTCTGCGCGTTCGGCTTCTCGATGAACTTCTCGGCCCGGTGCACGCCCCGGTAGTTCGAGAACTCACCGCCATCCATGATGTAGCCATAGCCGGTCTCGTTGTAGCGCGGCTTGATCCCGAACGTGACGATCAGCCCGTCGCTCGCCGCCTTAATCGTCTCGCGGACCCGGGCGTTGAGGTCACCGCCGATCACATGGTCGGATGGGCAGACGAGGATCAGCGCGTCGGGGTCGGTGCGCGAAGCGAGCAGCGCGGCAGACAGTACGGCCGGGCCTGTGTTTCGGGCCACCGGCTCGGCGATGATGCGGGCGTTGCGCTGCACGTCGCGTAACTGCCGCCTTACGGTTGTGAGGTGTCCCGCCGCCACCGAAACCAGCGGATCGTGGAACAGGTCGCCGCGATGCCGCTGCACCGTCGCCTGGAAGAAGGTGACCGCGCTTTCGGCGTCGATCGGTTGAAACTGCTTGGGCTGCTGGCTGCGGCTCAGTGGCCACAGCCGCGTACCTACGCCGCCGCAAAGGATGACTGGATGGATAGCGTTCATTTCGGGCCCCCATTGGGCGTTCCAGTGAAGGAGAAGAACCGGCTCACGGCGGCGAGCGGATCGGATTTGATGAGCACGTCCACAGGCAGCCCCACCTGCGCCACGTCGAGCGGCTGGGTGGGGATCAGGTCGACGGGAATTGCCACCCCGTCGGTCGCGGTGCGGAGCAGTCCCGGCAGCTCCGCCTTGTCCAGGGCGGCGCTCGTCACCGTCCCGTCAGGCATGTGCACCTCGGCGATGGCGCCGGAGGCGAGCATCTTCAGGCCATGTCCGTCGACATTGGCCGACACCACGACAGGTGCATCGGTGGGGGCGACGGTCATCACCGTATCGCCGGCCAGCACGGTGGAGCCGCTCGCAGCGGCCCCCGGCGCGACCACGCAGTCGCACGGCATCGAAACCGCCAGCACCTCGCCCGAGGTGGTGCGGATCGCGAACGCGATCTCGCCCTTGCCGGCGGCCGGATTGACGAAATCGAGCTGCCCGGGGCTGATCGCCCGCAGGTCCATCCCCGCCAGCGACACCGTTGCCAGCCCCGTCACCGGAGCCACGAACAGCCGCTCATAGAGCTTGAGCCCCACGAACCCGACAAGCAGCAGCCCGAGGCCCGCGAACGTGCCCCAGCGCAGCCCCTGTATGACGCCCGCGCGCAGCGACTTCCGGCCCGGGGCGGCCTCGGCCGTCCGCACGATTTCGACCTTGTCCGCCGCCTGGATCAGCCCGTCGATGCCGACGAGGTCGCCGCCGACATACGAGTTGAGGATGTAGCGCAACTGCGGCAGGTGCGGGCCGGTCGGCTCGAGGAAGCGCAGCGTCACCGTTCCCGCCTCGGGCGAACCGGCCCCGATCGCCGCGTCCACCGGCAGCGAGATCGAATAGCCGGGGAGGTTGAAGGCCAGCAGCACCACCTGCACGCGGCCATGCAGCTGCGGGTCGATTAGCCCGGTCGCCTCGGCCCCTACGATCGACAGTCCCTGACCCTGGAACGAGCGGCCATTGATCACGACGTTGAACGGAATGCGGATGACCGGATGTTCGCCGTGCCCCGCAAAGTCATGGAAGGGTGCGCTTCGGCCTGCCGGCTTGTCGATTTCTGCATGCGCTTCGGTCATTGGCTCTGGCCCTCAGTTGGCATGGACGGGGAGGGGGCTCAGCAGCCCCGTGGCAAAGATCACGCCGGCCACCAGCAGCCCGAGAGCGAGCAGGTGCATGTAGCTGGAGGAGACGGCGCGGAGGCGCCCAGCCGACCCGGCCCCGCGGGCAAGGCTGGTGGCCTGTCGGGTCCAGCGCTGCCGGTCGAGGCGGAACATGACCGAGGTCTTGATCGCCGCGCCGAAGAGCTGGCCGAAATAGAGCAGGAACGGGTAGGTGATCGGGAACGGCCCGCGGAACGTCGCCAGCAGCCAGCAATAGGCGTACCGGGTCGCCATCACCCAGGCGACATAGGCCACCGCGATCGGCGGATCGACGAATACCGAGAACAGCGCAATCCCCACCGGCGCCGTCAGCGTCGTCCACATCGAGACGCGCTGGTCGAGGATCGACCACCAGGCGAAGAGCCCGATCTTCTGCGGCCCCAGCGCCAGCGCCCGGCCATTGGTGCGCAGCATGTTGCCGAACCAGCGGCGCATCAGCGTCACGGCGCTCTCGACGAACCCGTCCTTGGGCTGCGTCTCCATCGACAGGCAGCGCACGTCGGGCAGGTAGGCCATCTCGTAGCCATGCTTCAGCAGCCAGAACCAGGTCGACTTGTCGTCGCCGGTCAGGAACTTCACCCGCCCCAGCCGCCAGTGTTCGATATAGTCTTCCTCGATCGCGGCGATGAACTCGGGCCGCGTCGCGAGGTCGGCGCGGAACACCGACATGCGGCCGGTCAGCGTCAGCACCCGGCGGCTCAGCGCCACCGCCGACATCATCATCTGGCGCTGCGTGAACCTGAGCTTGAACCAGTCGCGGAAGATCGGCGTGTCTTCGATATCCGCCGCTTCGTCCGTGGTGAGCGCCCCCACCTTGCCGCTCGTGAAGAACGGCGCCGCGCGTTCGACGATATCGACCGGGATCTGCGTGTCCCCGTCGATCAGCAGCACCACGTCGCCGCCGCTGGGGTACCGCCGCGCGATGGAGCGCAGCGATGTGGCGAGCGCGTCGCGCTTGCCGGTGCCCTCGATCCGGTCGATCACCACTTCCACGGTGTCGACGCCGTCGAGCACCTGCGCCGCGACCGTACGGATCAGCCTCTCGTCCGCCGCCTCCACAACCGAGGCCACCACCGTCGCGCCGCCACGCGATTGCCGCGCCGCGCGGAAGATCGAACGATAGACCCGCGCCGAGATTTCGGCGTCGATCTTGTAGCTCGTGGCGAGGAAGAACGCGTGCGCCGGCCGGCGCTCCCGGTAGGCCGCCTCGGCGGCAGCGCGCCGCCGGGGATAGGCCACACGGATGTACAGATGCGCACGGGTGAAGTTCACCAGCGCCCAGCCGTAGCGCCACAGCCCGATCACCCCGAGCGTCAGGAACACGCCTGCGCCACCCGAGAAGGCCGAGGCCGGCACCGCGCTCGCAATGGCGGCGGCGGCGAGAATGTACAGTCCGTGCGCGAAGACGTTCATGGGCTTACCAGCAGATGCCTTCGTAGGTGCCGTTGGAGCGCAGCGAGGCGTTGATGCGGGTGAGGTCCACCAGCGAGCGGTACTCGCTCACCGCATTGAGCGGGGCGATGGTCTCCTCGTAGCGATTGCCCACGAGGATCACGTCGGAACTCGAGATCAGGTCCTCGATCTTGCCGACCAGGCGGTCCGGCAGGTCCGGCACCACATCGTTGCCGCGGCCCATCGCCGATACGCCGCCCTGCACCGCCTGGGTGACGAACGGGTCGTAGATGCGCACGTCCATGCCGCGCTTGATCAGCCGGCTCGCCAGCTCCGCCAGCGGGCTCTCGCGCAGGTCGTCGGTGCCGGGCTTGAAGGCGATGCCGACCAGGCCCACCGTCTTGCCGCCCGAGTTGTGCACCATCTTCTCGGCGCGCTCGATCTGCGCCTCGTTGGCCTTCAGCACCGAGTCGAGCAGCGGCGACGCCACCCCTTTGGTCTGCGCCAGGTGTTGCAGCGCCCGCACGTCCTTGGGCAGGCACGAGCCCCCGAAGGCGAAGCCGGGCTTCATGAAATAGGGGGAGATGTTCACCTTGGTGTCGGTGCAGATGAGCTTCATCACCTGCTGCCCGTCGACCCCGGCCGCCTTGGCGATGTTGCCGATCTCGTTGGCGAAGGTCACCTTCACCGCCCGCCACGAGTTCGAGGCGTACTTCACCGCCTCCGCCGTCCGCAGCGTCACCACGTTCGAGGGCACCGGCATCTGCGCGTTGATCTCGGTGAGGATCGCCGCCGTCTTGTCTTCCAGCGCCCCGAACACGATCAGGCCGGGGTCGTAGTAGTCCGCGATCGCGGTCGATTCCCGCAGGAACTCCGGGTAGTACCCGACGCCGAAATCCTGCCCGGCCACCAACCCGCTCGCTTCCTCGAGCGTCGGGATGCACACGTCGTCCATGGTGCCCGGCACGATGGTCGAGCGGATGATCACGGAGTGGAAGCTCTGCTTCTGCGCCAGCGCCACGCCGATATCGGCGCATACAGCCCGCACATACTTCAGCCCCACCGCGCCGGTGTCGTCGCTCGGCGTCCCCACGCACACGAAGGTCGCATCGGTGTCGAGCACCGCCTGCTGGCCATCGGTCGTGGCCCGCAGCCTGCCGGACCGGACGGCGCGGGCGATGATCTCGTCGAGCCCCTGCTCGACGATGGGAGAGATGCCCGAATTGACCGCGCTCACCTTGGCGGGGTCGACATCGACGGCGATCACCTCGTGGCCGTCATCCGCCAAGCAGGCCGCGGAAACGACGCCGACATATCCGATACCGAAGACGCTGATCTTGGCCACGACAGTCCTCTTTCACCAGTGTGAGCAATATTGTTCCCGCCAAACGGCGAGTTGCTGTAGTTATTTTTAAGTTGCGCGTGCGAAACTAGAATTTCGCTGGCCTCGTTACGCTAGGTGCCTGCAAGTGACGCTCCACCGCTGGAGTCATTTGACGTTGCACCGAGCCCGGCATCTTTGCCGGAGTGACTGAACGTTGCTTGTCCGTTCGATGGTGAAAGCGTGTTCGCTGCGCCTGACACTGTGAAGGGAGGCGGGACTCATATGTGCCATGCCGCTCGTGCATGGAACGGACAGCCTGCGCAGCGGGCCGCCCCAGAAGTTAATCCCGGGAAGGCCCCCGAGGCGTGGGCGGTTCGCCGTTCATCAGCCGTTCAGCCGCCCGGCAAATCCGTGGCTCCATTGCGGCAAAATCATGAGGTACGTACCCGGTCTCTCCCGTCCATGCCCAACGAATGAGCACTCCAGAACGTGTGACAGGCGGACGACAGACAAGGAGCCCTCAGCCCTCAGCACTCGAAATCGCGCCGAATCCCGGCATCTCGCGAGCTAATTCAGGCGTTTAACTAATGCTGTCTCGCAAGCGCCGGGGATTCGTTAAGCGTTTACCCTCATCCACGGGAACCGGATGAGGCGCCGCGCTTTTGCCATCCAATCGCGAAAGGATTCACACTGGGCAGAGCAGGGGGATTCGACCTCCGCTCTTAGTGCGCGCAAGGTGGAAGCCATGCGTGTTTGGGTGAACGAACGGGTCCGATTTGTCAGCAACCGCTAGCCGCCCGCTTGTCCTCGTTGTCGAGGACGAACCTATGGTGATGCTGAGCGCCGTCCAGATGTTCGAGGCCGTAGGCTTCGAAGCCCTGGTGGCCTTCAGCTCCGACGAAGCCATCGCCCACCTCGAAAGCCGCAGCGGCGTCGTGGTGGCCTTCGCAGAATACGATGCTCCCGGCACGCTGGATGGAGCCACCTTGGCGCGAACCATCCGCAACCGCTGGCCGACGGTGGAGATCATTGTCGTCTCGCGCCCGCGCGATGCCATCGAGGATCTGCCTCTTGGTTCCCGCTATTTCGAGAAGCCCTATACTCAGGCGGCGATCGCCAGGGCCCTCGAGGAACTGGGCCTCATCGGCGACCAGCCCCGGGCCAAGACTAACCAGCCCCCGCGGGCCTGAAAAAAAGCGATGTAAACGGGTATTCACTTAGCCCTTGCGCTAAGTGACGCAACGCGATACTTAGCCTTATGGCACAGTATCAACCACTCGACAGCCTGTTCCAGGCCATCGCCGACCCCACCCGCCGCGCCGTCATCGGCCGCCTGAGCCGCGGGCCGGCGACCATCAGCGACCTCGCCGCGCCCTTCGACATGGCGCTGCCGAGCTTCATGAAACACATCCACCAGCTCGAAGGCAGCGGCTGGATCAGCACCGAAAAGGCCGGGCGCATCCGCACCTGCCGCCTCGAACCCGCGTCCTTCTCCGCCGCCCAATCCTGGCTCGACGAACAGCGGGCGATCTGGGAAGGCCGCACCGACCGGCTCGAGGCCTTCGTCACCCGCACCAGCAAGGAGAAAGCGAAATGAATGCGCCCTTCAATCCGAACCTCGACCTGTCCATCGAGCGCATCATCAAGGCTCCGCGCAGCACCGTCTGGCACGCCTGGACCGATCCGCAGAGCTTCGCCCAGTGGTGGGTGCCGCACCCCGCGCTCTGCCGTGTCGAGGCCATGGACCTCGTCCCCGGCGGCGCCCTTGTCACCAGCATCAGCGAGAACGGCGGCGCTTTCGGCCCGCACCTCGATGCCTGCTATCTGGCCGTCGAGCCGGAGCACCGCCTCGTCTTCACCAACGCCTTGACCGGCGGCTGGCGGCCCGCCGCCGAGCCCTTCATCACCGCCATCGTCACGCTTGCCGACCATCCAGACGGCACGCTCTACACCGCCCGCGTCATGCACAAGTCCGCCGACGTGCGGAACCACCACGCCGAGCTTGGCTTCTACGATGGTTGGGGTACGGTCGCGACCCAGCTCGCGGCGCTGGTCGAGGGCAGGGTTCAGTAGCACCCGCCTCGCTTGGCGGTGCCGGCCGCGTCTGCTATTGCCGGCCGCCTGTCACGAGCGAAGGCCGGTCTATGCGTGTTCTGTTCTACGGCGGTTGCCACGCCACCGCGCTCGAGAAGCTCTTCCGGGCCACTGCCGCCGGGTCCCACCAGTTCAGCAGCCTGCAGAACTACGAGCTGATCAACGCCGGCACCCCGTTCCCCTATGACCGGCTGACGCGCTACGACGCCGTCGTCTATTCCCCGATCCGCAACAAGGACGAGTGGAACACCGAGCACCTGGTTGAGCGCTGCGCTGCGCTCGGCATTCCCACCGTCTGCTTCGCGTGGCTGCAGTGGAACGGCTACTTCCCCGACGTGATGAAGCTCGACCGGGCCCCGCACATCTGGGGCTACCGCCGCCTTGCCGACCGGGCCGCCGAAGGCGCCACCTTTTCCCAGCTGCTCGCGGATGCTCGCGATCCCGCCGCGTTCGACCCCGCCGGCTACGCCGATTGGTCGTTCCGCGCGCTCGAGGAGCACGAGGCCGGCGTCGATGTCCCGATCAGCAGCTTCATCCGCAAGCACTACCGGTCCCAGCGCCTGTTCTGGACGCCCGACCACCCCACGCTCACGCTCTATACCTATGTGCAGAAGGAGATCGCCCGTCGTCTCGGCATCGGCCTCAAATGGTTCGCCCGCCACGACGAGCTCCACCCCGATGCCTTCATCATCCTGCCCGGCGTCGCCGAAGCCCTTGGCCTCCGCTTCACCGGCGAGGAGTACCGGCCCGCGGAGTGGCGCAAGGGCGTCGGCCTCGAGCCGTTCCTGACGCTCACGCTCGAGCTGTTCGGCGAGACTCGCCCTCAACCGGCCGCGGCGAACGCGTCCTGATCAAGCCATCATCGATGTAGGGAGAAGATTGGCTCCGCGGCTTGGACTCGAACCAAGGACCATTCGATTAACAGTCGAATGCTCTACCAACTGAGCTACCGCGGAACACGTCGCCGTCAAGGCAGCGCCCGTTTAGGGGCATTGCTCTGCTTTGGCAAGCCCCTTTTTCCCTACCATGGAAAACCTGTCGCCGAGCCTGCCGCGCGAGCCTCGGCGAGCGCTAGGTCCTGCGGCGTATTGATGTTTGCGAACGGATCGCCGGCCGGCCCCGCGGGCCACTCCACCGCAACCGCACCCATTTCCGCCGCCAGCGACTTGAGGCTTCGCGGCGCCGTTCCGGCCCGCAACCGCGCCGGAAGCGCGCGGACACGATCCAGCCGCCACACCGAGTTGGTAGGGTAGGGCTGCCGCCCGTAGGTCCCGATCGCCGCCGCTCGGCCGCCCAGCCCCGTCAGCAGCCGCGCGACATAATCCTCCGGCAGGAACGGAGCATCCACCGCCGCACAGACCAGCAGCTCCGCCTCGGTCCCGAGCAGATCCACCGCCGCCGCGAATCCCGCCAGCGGCCCCGCGTAGTCGCCGGGCAGGTCGCTCACCGGCCTTGCTCCTGCCGGCAGCGCGAGCGCTGCCGGATCGTGCGGCCCGTGCGCCACCACAATCGGCCGGCAGCCGCCGAGCACCCCTAGCACCCGATCGAGCAACCGCACGCCACCGACTTGCAACTGCGCCTTCACCCGCCCGCCCAGCCGCTCTCCTCTCCCTCCGGCGAGCACCACCGCCGCGACCGATTCCACACCTTCCGATCTCATGCCCTCTTCACCTTGCGTAAAGGCAGTCGCTGCCATATGAAGCCGCCTCGGTGAGGCCACGTGGCGGAGTGGTTACGCAGCGGATTGCAAATCCGTGTATTCCGGTTCGATTCCGGACGTGGCCTCCAACTTCCCCTGCCGCCGCGCTTTTGTCACCGGTTGCCCGCGCCACGCACCGGCGCTATCACCGGGCCACCTCATGCCAGCCTCGGGGATTACAATGGCCGATTTCGCAACCGCTCGCCGCCGCATGGTCGACAACCAGCTGCGCACCAGCAACGTCACCGATCGCCGGATTCTCGCCGCCATGGACGAGGTGCCGCGTGAGCGCTTCGTGCCCGAGGAACGCCAGGCGCTGGCCTACGCCGATACCGTCCACAATCTCGGCGCCGGCCGCGCGCTGCCGTCCCCGGCGCCGTTCGCCAAGCTGGTCCAGCTGGCCGAGGTCGATCCGGCCGACACCGTGCTCGATATCGGGGTCGGCACGGGGTATTCGACCGCCGTGCTCTCCCGCCTCGCCGCCCAGGTCACCGGGGTCGAAAGCGATCCCGCCCTCGCCACCAGGGCTCGCGACCTCCTCGCTGCACTCGGCGTCGGCAACGCCACCATCGCCCAGGGCTCGCTCGACGGCGCCGGCCAGCCCGGCGACTCGTTCGACGTCATCGTTCTTGAGGGCGCGGTGGCCGAGGTCCCCGCGGGCCTGTTTTCGCTGCTGAGGGATCGTGGCCGGCTCGTGGCGCTGCTGCGGCGTAACGGCGCGGGCGTCGCGCATGTTTATGTCAAATCCGGCGGCGAGGTGGCCGCGCGGGCTGAGTTCAACACCGCCTTGCCGCCGCTCGCCCCGGCTCCGCGCGAGGAAAGCTTCGTCTTCTGACGCCCGGCAACCGGCCGTTTCGTGATAACTGACTGGGCGGCCATCACTGTTGCTGCCGAATTACGCGATCCGCAAAAGCAGTGTTAAAAAATGGCAACTCTTGTGAACGAGAGTTGTGTGCCCCATGTGCCGGGGCGTAGTGTCGGGCACGTGTCGGAGATAGGTTCTATGGGTTATCTGGGGGCAGTGCGGGCGGGCGCCCTTGCCGTCGTGTTGAGTTGCGTGCCGACGATCGCGCACGCCGAGTCGTTGAAGGAGGCGCTGGCCAGCGCCTACACCAACAACCCCAACATCATGTCCGCGCTGCTGGATGTGAAGTCCACGGCTGAAGGCATCGCGCTTGCCAAGTCCGGCAAGCTGCCCACCATCGGTATTTCGGCCACGGCCGGCGCCAGCTGGTCTGCCGGCAACCCGCTCGGCGACAGCCTCGACATCAACTACGGTCAGGTCGGCGCAAGCTACAACCAGACCCTGTTCGACAACTTCCAGACCGAAGCCGAGATCGAGCAGGCGCGTGCCCTCACCGAACTCAGCAAATACACGCTGCGCAACCAGGAGCAGAATGTCCTGCTCTCGGTGGTGCAGGCCTATTTCGGCGTCATCCGCGACACCCAGCTGGTGCAGCTGCGCGCCGACAACATGAGCTTCTTCGATGCCCAGGTCGGTTCCGCGGAGGACCGGCTGCGGCTTGGCGAAGGCACCCGGATCGACGTCTCGCAGGCGCGTACCCGGCAGGCTGCGGCGATCGCGTCGTACCAGGCCGCCATCGCCTCGCTGCAGACCAGCCAGGCCAGCTACGAGCGCTGGGTCGGCCACAAGCCGAAGAACCTGTCGAGCGACTACAACTTCGGCAAGTCGCTGCCGGGCTCCATCGACTCTGCCATTGCCTCGGCCGAGGAGCGGCATCCGGCGCTGCTTTCCGCTCGGGCCGCTATCCGCGTCGCGCAGGCCGGCTCCGACGCCGCCAGCGCCGCCTTCGGCCCCAAGCTGAACATGATCGGGCAGCTCTGCGCCATCGGCTGCTTCGGCCTCGACAATCCCGGCGCCTCCGGCTCGCTGAACTTCCAGCTGACCATCCCGATCTACGCCGGCGGCGCCCTCGGCGCTTCGATCCGCCGCGCCAATATCGAGCAGATCAAGTCCGAGGTGGATGCGCTCTCGGCCCGCGACCAGATCCGTGAATCGGTGATCTCCGCCTGGTCCAGCCTGCAGAACTCCTCGGCGCAGATCGAATCGGCCCAGTCGGCCGTCGAATCCGGGCAGCTCGTCGTCGAGGGCACGGTGCAGGAGCGCGATGTCGGGCAGAAGACCACGCTCGACGTCCTCAACGCCCAGGCCGAACTCACCCAGGCCCGCGAGGGGCTGATCCAGGCCCGCGCCAGCCGGATGATCGCCGCCTTCGCCCTGCTCGCCGCCTCCGGCCGCCTCTCGGCCGAGGACCTGCGGCTCAATGTCGAGGTCCACTCCGCCGATGGCTACATCGCCAAGGTCGAGGATGTCTGGCAGGAACTGCGTGCCCTCGACGAGTAAGCTCGGCGTTACTGAACATTCAGGGGCCTGGTCGCAAAGCTGCGGCCGGGCCCCTGTGTTTCGTGGCGCGTGCCGGCTCGGAATGCCGGGAAAACTCCTGGGGAAGCCGCGAGCGATAGTGGGGTCGCGATTCACAAACCGCCATTGCTTGGACTAGATTGGGGGCAGTCGATTCGGCGCGGCGCCGGATCGAGTCCTTTTCAAGGTCGTTTCTCGGGCCGCGTAAGTGGCGGGTATTGTGAGGCATTGATGAACAAGCCGGCGCCCAAAGAGCCGTCGATGGATGAAATCCTGTCGTCCATCCGGCAGATCATCGCCGACGACGATGCGAGCGCCGTGCGCAAGCCCGCCGTGCCCCAGCCCGCGCCGCCGCGCAGCTTCGCCCCGGTGCCGCCGCGTCCCAACGAGCCCGCGACCGAGGCCGAGCCCGAACCGCTGGCCCTGTCCGCCGAGCAGATCCTCCGCGACACCGCCGCCAGCGACGAAGCCGGCAACGGCATCAGCTTCAGCGAACTGATCGGCAGCGACTCTGCGGCCGCGAGCTTCGTCGACCCCGACGACATCGCCTTCGACAGCGAGCCCGAGCCGGTTGCTCCGCCGCCGCCGGCACCGCGTCCGGCGCCTGCCTACGAGCGGCCGCGCCCGGCAGCTGTGGCCCAGGCCGCGCCACTCCCCGATCCCCGGCTCACCACCGACATGGCGGAACAATTGCTTGAGCCTACGGCACAGTCCGTCATCAACCGCTCCTTCGCCAAACTCTCGAGCCTCTCCACCATCGGCTCCAACGTCACCATCGAAGAGATGATGCGCGACATGCTGCGCCCGATGCTCAAGGAATGGCTGGACGAGAACCTGCCCGCCGTGGTCGAGCGCATGGTCGAGCAAGAGATCGCCCGCGTTTCGCGAGGCGGGCGCTAGCGCCCTCGACTCCGTCAATCCCTGCCGTCGAGGTCGGCGATCCGCGCCTCGTGCAGGGCGATTGCCCGCTTGTGGCTCGCCAGCAGCCCCGGCCAGTTGGCGACCTGCACCGGATCGGTTGGCGGCCTTATTGCCGCCTGCCTCTCGATGATCGCCAGCTGTGTCTGCTCGAATTCCAGTACCTGTTGTAGTTGCCTGCGCGTCTCGCTTCGCATTTGTCCATCGCGTCGGGTCCGGCTCCGCCCCCATAGCGGCCCCTCAAAACCGGTTACCTCCAGTATACTGGCTCAAGCTGACGCGTCGCTGAACCCCGCAATCTTGCGCATCCCCCTCCGGCGGCCCATGTCTTTGTGTTGACTTTGCGCCCCCGCCTTTGCTTTAGACCTCAGCACCCGATTTCCGCGTGCCCGCCGCGACCTGCCGCCGGCCGGGCCTTTGTCTGTTGGACCATCCAATGCTCGAGAAGACCTACGAACCGTCCGCCGTCGAAGGCCGCATCTACGAAGCGTGGCTCAAGGCCGGGGCCTTCAAGGCCGGGGCAGGGGCCAAGCCCGGCGCCGAGACCTTCTCGATCGTCATTCCGCCGCCCAACGTCACCGGCTCGCTTCATATCGGGCACGCCCTTAACAACACCATCCAGGACATCCTGATCCGCTTCGAGCGCATGCGCGGCAAGGATGTGCTGTGGCAGCCCGGCACCGACCATGCCGGCATCGCCACGCAGATGATCGTCGAGCGCCAGCTGATGGAACGCCAGCAGCCCGGCCGCCGCGAGATGGGCCGCGAGAAATTCCTTGAGCGCGTCTGGGAGTGGAAGGCTGAATCCGGCGGCACCATCCTCAACCAGCTTCGCCGCCTCGGCGCCTCCGCCGATTGGTCGCGCGAGCGCTTCACCATGGACGAGGGCCTGTCCGAGGCCGTCCGCAAGGTCTTTGTCGGGCTCTACAACAAGGGCCTCATTTACCGCGCCAAGCGCCTCGTGAACTGGCACCCCGGCCTCGAGACCGCCGTTTCCGACCTCGAGGTCGAGAACATCGAGACCAACGGCAAGATGTGGCACCTGCGCTATCCCATCGAGGGCGGCGCGGACACGATCACCGTCGCAACGACGCGCCCCGAGACCATGCTCGGCGACGTCGCGGTGGCCGTGCACCCGGACGCCGAGCGCTACCGCCACCTCGTCGGCAGGCACGTCATCCTGCCGCTCGTCGGCCGCCGCATCCCGATCATCGCCGATGAATACGCTGACCCGGAACTGGGGTCGGGCGCGGTGAAGATTACGCCGGCGCACGATTTCAACGACTTCGAGGTCGGCCAGCGCCATGGCCTGAAGCCGATCAACATCTTCACGACGACCGCCAAGCTGAACAACTCGGTGCCGGAGGCCTATCGTGGGCTCGACCGGTTCGTCGCGCGAGAGAAGGTGCTGGAGGAACTCGAGGCTTCGGGCGTGCTCGTCTGGGCCGACGACAAGAAGATCATGGTGCCC
>JAEYTN010000249.1 GCA_023433985.1 Pseudomonadota bacterium
CACCGATTCCAGCAAGTTCGGCACAACCGCCACGTACAAGGTCGCCCCGCTCACGGCGGCGCGCGTCATCACCGACTGGCGCCTCGGCTCCGACTGGCGGGCGCGGCTGGCGGATCTGGGCGTCGACCTGCAGGTCGCCGAGGCGGAACCCACCGATGAGTGACGCGACGGTCGTCGGCATCGACGGCGGCGGCAGCAAGACGCTGATCGCCGCGGCTGACCCCTCCGGCGAGGTCCGCGTGCTGGCCCGCGGCCGCGCCACCAGCCCGCTCGAAACCGACGGCTGGACGGCCGCGCTCGCCGAGCAGGCCCGGCCCTTCGTCGGCCGCGGCCTCAGCGCCGTCGCCGCGGCCCTCCCCGCCCATGGCGAGGTCGAGCACGTGTCCGAAGCCCAGCGCCGGCTCGTCGCCGAACTCTTCGCCCCCGTGCCGCAGCGCGTCCTCAACGATGTCGATGCCGCGCATCTGGGCGCCTTCGCCGGCGGGGCGGGCATCCTCATCCTTTCGGGCACCGGCTCGATGGCCTGGGCCCGCGACGCGGCGGGCGTCTCCCACCGCACCGGCGGGTGGGGCGAAGTGGTGGGCGACGAAGGCAGCGGCTACTGGATCGGCAAGCGCGTCCTCGGCGCCGTCAGCCAGAGCCTCGATGGCCGCGCCGGCCCGACCGGCCTCGTCGAGGCGGTGTTCGATTTCCTCGGCCTCGACCTCGCCGATCCGGTCAACGCACTCGAAGGCTGGGCCTCCGGCCACCCGAGCCAGCGCACCGGCATCGCCTCCCTCGCCCGGGTCGCGGCGGGCCTTGCCGAGACCGGCGACGTGGCCGCGCTCAGCATCGTCGGCGACGCCGCCGACGAGCTTGCCCGGCACATCCGCACGCTCGAGCGCAGGCTCGACGCGCCCGAGCTGCCCTGGAGCTATGCCGGCGGCCTGTTCGGCAGCCTCGTGCTGCGGCGCGCACTGATCGAGCGGATCGGGCGCGAGCCGCAGGCGCCGAAACTCCCCCCCATCGGCGGCGCCCTGCTGGCTGCCGCCCAGCATGTCGGTTGGCGGACCGACGGCGCCTTCGTCGAGCGGCTGGCCCGCTCGATCGAAACCGCGCCCACCGTCGAAGAGAACCATCCATCACACTAGGAGACAGGGAATGCGCAGAAGACTGCTTTTGACCACCGTAGCCTTGGCGTCGCTCTTCGTGGCCGCCCCCGCGCTGGCGCAGGATAAGCCCTTCGCCGGCACAACCATCACGGTGCTGATGCCCTCGCCGCAATCGCCCGACATCGCGGCCAGGTTCGAGGCCGAGACCGGCATCAAGGTCGACCTCCAGACCCTCAGCTGGGACGACATCCGGCCCAAGCTCGTCTCGGCGCTGATCGCCGGCACCGCGCCCGCCGACGTCACCGAGTTCGACTGGTCGTGGACCGGCCAGTTCGCCGCCGCCGACTGGTACCTGCCGCTCAACGACGTCATCGACGCCGACACGGTGAAGGACATCGCCGGCACTTCGATCTTCACCATCAACGGCAACCTGCTCGGCGTCCCCTACACCAACGACTTCCGGGTGATGCTGATCAACAAGAAGCACTTCGACGACGCCGGCATCACCGATATCCCGAAGACGCTCGACGCGCTCCTCGCCGCGGCCAAGACGATCAAGGAGAAGGGCATCGCCGAGTACCCGGTCGGCATCCCGCTCTCGCCGACCGAAGGCGCCTCGACCACCTGGTACCTGCTCACCAAGGCGTATGGCGGCGAGCTCTTCGACGCCGACTTCAACCCGCTCTTCACCACCCCGGACTCGGCCGGCTACAAGGCCCTCGCCTTCGAGCTGCAGCTGCTCAACGAGGGCCTCGTCGATCCGGCCGCCACGGGCCTCCGCGACGCGCAGATCAACGACAACTACTTCGCCAAGGGCCTCACCTCGATCATGATCTCGGGCGAGCCCGGGCGGCTCGGCCAGATGAACGATCCGGCGCAGTCGCAGGTCGCGGGGCAGGTGGAAGCCATCCTCGTCGCCACCGAAAGCGGCCAGACCCGCTCCTACGGCCTGCTCGAAGCCCTCGCGGTGCCGCGCGCCTCGCAGAACCAGGGCGCGGCGATCGAGTTCGTGAAGTGGTTCACCGCCAACGCCTGGCAGGTCGAGAACTACAATACGGGCGTCCTCCCCACCCGCACCTCGGCGCTCGCCGAGCTCAACGATGCCGGCAAGCTCTTCTCGGGCGACGTGCTGGTCGAGGAGAGCAAGTATGTCGAGGCACTGTTCCCGCAGGGCACCCCCACCTGGTATCCGGAATTCTCCACCGCGGTGAACACCAACCTCAACAGCGCCGCCAAGGGCGAGATCACGGTCGATCAGGCCGTCGCCAACATCGCTGCCGCCGTCGAGCAGGCCAAGCAGCAATGACGGCAGCGGTCGCCACCCGCGCCGACGCAGCCGGCCGCCGCACCGCCCCCAGGGGCGATGCGGTGCTCGGTCTGCTCATGGTCACGCCCATCATCGTGACCATGCTGGCGCTGGTGCTCGTACCGCTCGCACAAACCCTGTGGGACAGCCTGCATCGGATCAACCCGATGCAGGCCGGCACCCCGTTCATCGGCGTCTCCAACTACACGCGCATGCTGGGCGACGCCAATGTCGCGACCGCCTGGAGCAACACCCTCATCTATGTCGCCATCGCCGTGGCGGTCGAAACCGTGGTCGGCATCCTTGCCGCCGCGCTCATCAACCAGGTGAAGGTCGGCCGGCAGTGGCTGCTGGCCGCGGTGATCCTGCCCTGGGCGCTGCCGGGCGTCGTGAACTCGGTGATCTGGCTGTTCATCTACCAGCCGGGCGCGGGCCTCCTCAACGGCATCCTCGTCGCCTTCGGCCTTCCCTTCGAGAACCATGTCTGGTTCAACGACAAGACCAGCGCCATGCTGGCGGTCATCGTCGTCCACATTTGGCGCATGCTGCCGCTGACGATCGTCATCGTGCTCGCCGCCATGCAGTCGATCCCGCAGCACCTCTACGAGGCGGCGCATATCGATGGCGCGACCCGGCCGCAGATGTTCTTCCGGATCACCCTGCCGCTGATCGGCAGCGCGGTCGCGGTGGCGATGACCAACTCCACCGTCGCCGCCTTCAACATCTTCGACGAGGCCTGGGTGCTCGCGGGCGCCAGCCTCGAGACGCGACCCATCCTCGTCCAGATCTACCTCGAGACCTTCCAGAACCTGCGCTTCAGTTACGGCATGGCGCTGTCGCTGGTGCTGACGGCTATCTCGCTGCTCGTCTCGCTGGTCTTCGTCCTCCGCTTCTACCGCACAACCCGGTTCGAGTGATGCAGCCCGGTCCCGTCCAACGCATCGTCACCGTCGTCGGCATCGCGCTGCTGCTCGTCTGGTCGCTCGGCCCGATCTACTGGACGCTGGTGAGCTCGGTGACGCCGTCCGCCGATTTCTCCGCCAGGCCCATCCACTTCTTCCCGCAGAACTTCACCTTCGACCATTTCCTCCGCCTGCTCGGCATCGGTGTGGAACGCATCGGCGGCGTGCTCGTCTGGGAGCAGTTCCGCGGCGCGCTCTTCAACTCCGTCGTCACCTCGCTTGCCGCCACGGTCGGCTGCGTCGCCATCGCGGCGCTCGGCGGCTACGCCTTCGCCCGGCTCGATTTCCCCGGCAAGCGCGTGGTCTTCCTCGTCGTGGTCGCCACCCTCGCCATCCCCGGCTACGCGGTGCTGATCCCGCTCTACCGGCTGATGATCGCGCTCAAGTGGGTGGACACGTACCTGGGCATCACGCTCATCTACGTCTCGGCCTACCTGCCGCTCACGCTGTGGCTGATGCGCTCGGTGTTCGACGCCCTACCGGTGTCGCTCGAAGAGGCGGCGCAACTGGATGGCGCGGGGCGGCTCCGCATCTTCTTTTCCATCGTGCTGCCGCTGGTCGGGCCGGGCTTGACGGCGGCCGCCATCCTCACTTTCCTCGGCGCCTGGGGCCAGTATCTGGTGCCCCTCGTCTTCTCGCCGTCGCTCACCAAGC
>JAEYTN010000302.1 GCA_023433985.1 Pseudomonadota bacterium
GCCGTCTCGAGGCCGGTAACGATGGCCGAGCCGGCGGCGAGGCCGAGCGAACCGCCCATGAAGTCAAAATCCTGCACGCCGACCGTGACCGGCTGGCCGAACAGTTCGCCGGTCGCCACGATCACGGCGTCATCGGTACCGGTCTTCAGCCGCTGCTCCTTGAGGCGGTCGGAATAGCGCTTGGAGTCGCGGAACTTGAGCGGATCCTGCGCCACGGCCGGCACCGGAACGGTGTTGTACTGGCCTTCGTCGAGGAAGGTCGCGAGCCGGTCGGAGCCCTTGATCTTCATGTGGTAGCCGGAGTTCGGCACCACCCACATGTTGGCCTCGAGGTCGCGGTAGAACACCATCTCGCCCGACTCGGGATCCTTCACCCACAGGTTCTCCGAGCCCGTGTCCTTCGGCTTGAGGAACGAGCGGATGCGGGGGCGGACGACGTTGTTGATCCAGTTCATTGGCCTGCCTGTAAGCGGGATGCCGTGTTGGTTCACGGCCCTATATGGGGATTGTGGCGAATATTATCAGCCTTCGACCCTGTGGTTAAGGCAGCGCTTCGGGGTTTTGAAGCGCTAACTCCGCGTTCACCCTTACGGAATTTCCATGCCGACAGCTCGGTGGGGCGATGATCCCCTGCCCCTCCGAGTCGGAGGGCGGCATGTCGAACGTTGTCAGGTTGCACCGTGTAACGCGGCAGGCGCGCTTTCGGGCTCCGACGAGGCAACGTTTCAATCTCGGCTTCGCAGCGCTTTGGGTCGTGGCGTTCGTCGCAGCGGCCGCCGCGGGCAGCGTAACTCTGCCCTACTTTCTGCCAACGCAACCGGCTGCCCTGGTGGCGGGCGGACAGGACACCGTGCTGGTGACGCTGCCGATGTGCAACTCCGGTCGGGGCAGCAACTGTGTCATCGACGGGGACACCTTCCGCCTCAACGGCCAGTCCATCCGCATTGCCGACATTGATACGCCGGAGACCCGCAACTACCGCTGTGCCGGGGAAAAAGCGCTGGGAGACCGAGCCACCGGGCGGATGCGGCAACTGCTGAATGCCGGTCCGTTCACGGTGGGACCCTATGAGCGCGACGAGGACGTGTACGGGCGCAAGCTGCGGATAGTTACCCGCAACGGGCAATCGCTGGGGCAAATCCTCGTAGCGGAAGGGCTGGCGCGCACCTGGACCGGAGCGCGCCACCCGTGGTGCTGAGTCACTGAGCGCTCAGCGACTCAGTTGAGCGGCCCGCGATCTTCTTCCTCTTCCTCGAGCACGGCATTGGCGGCGGTGGCGGACAGCCGCACCTGCTCGCCCTCGATCTCGGCGACTAGGCTGCCGGGGATGAAGTGGTGATGGCCCTCGTGGCGGCCCTCGCCGCTGTCGTCCTTGGTGAGCTTGATGCGGCCGCCCTCGACGCGGTCGACGGTGCCAATATGCACGCCGTCGGCGCCGATGACTTCCATGTGCTCGCGGATATCGGAAAGGCTGGACATGTGATTGCTCCTGTCATGGGACGGGACACAACGCCGAAGGCGGCCCGAGGATGCTTCGGGCCCTGCATACTGCTGGCGCAACTTTTCTTGGGGGCTCGTGTCGATAGGGCCATGGGTCGCTCGTCGTGAGGTCAGGAGGCGCACCGAACGCCGCGCCCGAGCTTGAGGAGTGACACGATGAAGCCGATGATTTTCGCCGCCGCAGCCATGCTTGGAGGAATCATGCCCGTACTCGCCGAAGACACGTCCGGATATGCGCCGATCAACGGGCTCGAGATGTACTACGAGATCCACGGCGAGGGCGAACCGCTGGTGCTGCTGCACGGCGCCTACATGTCCATCCCGTCGAACTGGGACGCCCTGCTGCCGACGCTGTCGAAGGATCACAAGGTGATTGCGGTGGAGCTGCAGAACCACGGCCGCACCTCCGACCGCGACACGCCCATCACCTACGAGGGCATGGCCGACGACGTGGCGGCGCTGCTCGACCACCTGAAGGTGGAGAAGGCGGCACTGTTCGGCTACTCGATGGGCGCGGGCGTCGCCATCCGCGTCGCCATGCAGCATCCCGACAAGGTGACGCGCCTCGTCGCCGCATCGGGTTCGATCAGCTACGACGCGCTGCCCGACGGCTTCGACGACATGATCAAGACGATCACGCCCGAGCTGTTCGCGAACACGCCGTTCGCGGAGGAATACAAGCGGCTTTCCAAGACGCCCGAGAACTTCCCGGCGCTGGTCGAGAAGCTCAAGGCGCTCGACCTCGACCCCTTCGCCTGGAGCGAGGAGGAGTTCGCGAAGATCAACGTGCCCTCGCTGCTGATCTTCGGCGACGCCGACGTGATCAAGGTCGATCACATCGCCAAGATGCACAAACTGCTGGGCGGCATCACCGACGGCGACACCAACGGCCTGCCCAAGACGCAGCTGCTGGTCCTGCCCGGCACCAGCCACATCAACGTCTTCTTCAACCCGGCCAATGTGGAAATCATGAAGGCCGTGGTGCCCACCTTCCTGAAGCAGGAACTCCCGGCCAAGCCGAGCTTCAGTTTCGAACGTCAGGCGATGGCGGCGACCCTCGACGGCGCCGGGATCGGCCTGCCCAGATCCCGCGCCGCCTCTAGCCAGGCCTCGATCGCGTCCTGAACATTGGTGAGCGCCTCTTCAGGCGTCTCACCATCGCTCACGCAACCGGGGAGGTCGGGGACGGTCGCAACAAAGCCGCCGCCGTCCTCGTCGGACAGCGGAGAGACGATCACCGGATAGCTGAGCTGGCTCACTTTGCCATCCTCACGGCTTCGACGAAGGACACGAGCTTGCGGATATATACGGGCTTGATCGGCCGCTTGAAAGGCACTGTCAGGATTTCCGCTACGGCGGGATGCGAGAGCTTGTAGTGGGAGCCACCGCCACGCGGCGGGTCGCACGCGATACCGACCTCGCGACAGAGAACGGCAACATCTTCGATCGACCAGCCGGCGCGCGGGTTCTCCGCCATGCGCGCCAACCGCTTGCTCATCTTGTCAGGCCGGTACCTTCGCCCGCTTCACGCCGCCCGCTAGTCCGGCAACCAGTGTGGTCACCGCGCCTACCGTGCCGGGCGTCGCCTTGCCGTTGTCCAGCGAGCCGAGGACGGCGTTGCAGACCGCGGTGCCCACGGCGATGCCGTCGGCGTCGCGGCCGACGCGGGCGGCATCATCGGCGGTCTTGATGCCGAAGCCGACCACCACCGGGAGTTCGGTGTGGCCCTTGATGCGCTGCACCGCCTCGCCGACTGCGGCGTGGTTCTTGATCGCTGCGCCAGTAATGCCGGTCATCGAGACGTAGTAGACGAAGCCCGAGGTGTTCGCGAGCACGGCCGGCAGGCGTGCGTCGTCGGTGGTCGGGGTCGCGAGCCGGATGAAGTTGATGCCGGCCCTGAGCGCCGGAATGCAGAGCTCGTCGTCCTCCTCGGGTGGCAGATCGACCACGATGAGGCCATCGACTCCTACAGCCTTGGCGGCGGCGAGGAAGGCGTCGACGCCGAAGATGTAGATGGGGTTGTAGTAGCCCATCAGCACGATCGGGGTTTCGGCATCCTTCTGGCGGAAGGCTTCGACCATGGCCAGTGTCCGGCGCATGGTCTGGCCGGCTGCCAGGGCGCGTTGGCCCGCCGCCTGGATGCTCGGTCCATCGGCCATGGGATCGGAGAACGGCATGCCGAGCTCGATGATGTCGGCGCCGGCAGCCGGGAGGGCATCGAGAATGGCCTGGCCGGTGCCACGGTCGGGATCGCCGGCCATGGTGTAGATGACGAGCGCCGGACGGCCCTCGGCGGCGCACTTGGCAAAACGAGCGGGGATACGGGTGGTCATTCAATCATCCCCAGGTAGCGGCCGACCGATTCAACGTCCTTGTCGCCGCGGCCCGAGAGGCAGAGCACGATGGTCTCGTCCTTGCCCATGGTCGGGGCGACCTTCATCAGCTGCGCGAGGCCATGAGCGCTTTCGAGCGCCGGGATGATGCCTTCGAGGCGGGTACAGAGCTGGAAGGCCTCGAGCGCCTCGTCGTCGGTGATCGGCACGTAGGTGACGCGCTTGGTGTCGTGCAGGAAGGAGTGCTCCGGGCCGACACCCGGGTAATCGAGGCCGGCCGAAATCGAATGCCCTTCGAGAATCTGCCCGTCGGCGTCCTGCAACAGGTAGGTGCGGTTGCCGTGCAGCACGCCGGGACGGCCGCCGGTCATCGAGGCGGCGTGGCCGTTCTCGACGTCGATGCCATGGCCACCGGCTTCGGCGCCGTAGAGCTTCACGGACGGATCGTCAAGGAAGGCGTAGAACGAGCCGATGGCATTGGAACCGCCACCGACGCAGGCGACGACGGCGTCGGGCAGGCTGCCCTCCGCCTCACGATGCTGGGCCTTGATCTCCTCGCCAATCACCGACTGGAAGTTGCGGACCATCTCCGGATAGGGGTGCGGACCTGCCGCCGTGCCGATCAGGTAGTAGGTGGTATCAACGTTGGTAACCCAGTCGCGCAACGCCTCGTTCATGGCGTCCTTCAGCGTGCCGGCGCCGACAGTGACGGGGCGGACCTCGGCGCCGAGCATCTTCATGCGCAGCACGTTCGGCCACTGGCGCTTCACGTCGGTGGCGCCCATGAAGACCGTGCAGGGAAAACCGAAGCGGGCGCAAACCGTCGCCGTCGCCACGCCATGCTGGCCGGCGCCGGTCTCGGCGATAATGCGGGTCTTGCCCATGCGCTTGGCGAGCAGGATCTGGCCGACGCAGTTGTTGAGCTTGTGGCTGCCGGTGTGGTTGAGCTCTTCGCGCTTGAAGTAGACCTTGGCGCCGCCCAGGTGCTCGGTCAGCCGCTCGGCGAAATAGAGGGGCGAGGGGCGGCCAGTGTAGTGCTCGCCGAGGAACTTGAGCTCGGCCTGAAACTCCGGATCGTCCTGTGCGGCGCGGTAGTGCCGCTCGAGGTCGAGGATCAGCGGCATCAGGGTCTCGGCGACGAAGCGGCCGCCATAGTTGCCAAAGCGGCCCTGCTCGTCGGGGCCGTTGCGCAGGGAGTTGGCCCCGTCGATCGTCACCTTGAAGAACTCCTACCCGTGCGCGTGACGCGCCTTAGCCGTAAAGGCGCGGATCAGCTCGGCGCTCTTGACACCCGGCGCCGTTTCCACGCCTGAGGAAACATCCACGCCCATCGGCCGGACCTGCCGGACGGCATCCCCTACCGTATCGGGCGTGAGACCCCCCGAAAGCATGAAGCCGAGCCCAGGGTCAAGCGCCTTGAGGAGGTTCCAGTCGAAGGTGACGCCGTTGCCCCCAACGCGATCGGCGCCCTTGGGCGCCTTTGCATCGAGCAGGATGCGGTCGGCGACGTCCACGAACTGCGCCACACTGGCCACATCCTCGGCCGACCCGATCGAAACCGCCTTGAGGATGGCGATGCCGGCTTCGTCGCGGATTGCCTCGACACGGTGCGGCGTTTCGGGGCCGTGCAGTTGGATCCAGTCGGGCGACAGGGCCGCCACTTCCATGACGCAGCTGTTGTCGGGGTTCACCAGCACCACGCAGGTTTCGACCCGGCCGCGGGCCACCGAGATCAGTTCCTGCAGCGTTTCGAGGTCGACGTAGCGCGGACTGCGCTCGACATGCATGAAGCCGACAATGTCGGCGCCTGCCTCGATCGCAGCTTCGAGCAGGGCGGGCGTCTTGATGCCGCAGATCTTGATGATGAGGGGGTCGGCCATGGGCAAACGATCAACTCGGGCGGGCGAAATCGTCAGGACTGAGGGCGAGGGCATTATCGGGAGCGCGACGCGCGACTTCGAGCTCGCGGTGCAGCCGTTCTGTCTCGCGGCGGAAGTGCCGCTCGTCGCGGCGATGTGCGCCCTGCGCGAACCAGGTGGCGATGCCGCCGAGGATCACGCCGATCAGCAGCACGGCGAAGATGACGAGGAACAGGGGCACGCCGACGCCGGTCGACGCCAGCGCCTCGGTCGAGGCCAGCGGATTGAGGTTGACCACCACCAGCTGGCGGTTGGCGAGGGCGAATACGATCAGCACCGCACAAAGCGGCACCAGCACGAACCAGCCCACTATCCGTTTGAGCATCAGCCTAGCCCGGATTCCTGGTTTGTCGCGTTTCCCGACCGCAAAACCGTCGCCACTTCTGCCGGAAACGCTCCGCGATCAGCCAGCGCGGTTGATCCGTTCGCGGATTTCCTTGCCAGCCTTGAACTGGGGCACATACTTTTCGCCCACATCGACGGTTTCGCCGGTGCGCGGATTGCGCCCGACACGGGCCGGCCGGTTCTTCACCGAAAACGCACCGAAACCGCGGAGTTCGACCCGGTCACCCCGGGCCATGGCATCGCCAACCTCATCCAGGATGGCGTTGACGATATTTTCGATATCACGCTGGAACAAATGCGGATTTTCGTCGGCCAGCTTCTGTACGAGCTCGGACTTGATCATACCGCCCCCCAGGCGCCCCTCCGTCAGGATCGATGGCTGCGTCATCAGTTATGGAGCCTGCCAAAGCGAGACAAGCCCGTCAAGCGCGATCGGTCCCTCGAGGGGCAGACCAAGGGTCGAGCGGGCGGCCTGACCCAACCATCTGCTGGGCGAAAACCAGTTGTTGTCTGGCAGCGGAAAATAGTCGACCACCGGTAGGTCCGCCGGCACCTCGCGGTCCGAAACGAGCCAGGCGATGGCTTCCGACTCGCCGCCGATGGCATCGATCAGCCTGGTCTCGAGCCCCTGCCGGCCGGTGAGGATACGGCCATCGGACAGCGCCAGCGTCTCGGGACGCTGAATGCCGCGGCGCTCGGCGACGACGTCGACGAACCACTCGAAGCTGTCGTTGACGAGGCCCTGCAACGAGGCGCGGACGTCGCCCTGCAGCGGCTCGTCGAAATCCGGTT
>JAEYTN010000326.1 GCA_023433985.1 Pseudomonadota bacterium
GATCGGTGGTGAGGTTGACGTGCAGCGAGCCGGCAATCGCATAGGCCACCACCAGCGGCGGGGAGGCGAGGTAGTTTGCCCGCACATCGGGGTTCACGCGGCCCTCGAAGTTGCGGTTGCCCGACAACACCGAGGCGGCCACCAGGTCATTGGCGTTGATACACTCGGAAATCGCTTCGGGCAGCGGGCCGGAATTGCCGATGCAGGTGGTGCAGCCATAGCCCACGAGGTTGAAGCCGAGCGCATCGAGGTCGGCCTGCAGGCCCGAGGCGGTGAGGTAGTCGGTCACCACCTGCGATCCGGGCGCCAGCGAGGTCTTCACCCAGGGCTTCGACTGCAGGCCCTTGGCCCGCGCCTTGCGGGCGAGGAGACCCGCCGCGATCAGCACGTTGGGGTTCGAGGTGTTGGTGCACGACGTGATCGCCGCGATCACCACATGGCCGTCGTCGAGCCCGTAGTCGGCACCCTTCACCGGGAAGGCGGCCTCTTCGGGGATGTCGTCGACGCCGGTGGCGCCCTCATCGACGAAGCGGCTCTCGCCGACGGAGGTGGGAAGCGCGGTGCGCTCCTTGCGGCCGCCGGTCAGGTCCTTCAGGGCCTCGGCGAATTTCGGCGCGGCATCGACCAGCGCCACGCGGTCCTGCGGGCGCTTCGGGCCGGCGAGGGCAGGAACCACCGTGGCGAGGTCGAGTTCCAGCGAGTCGGTGAACAGCGGGTCGGCCGACTCGGTGGTGCGGTACATGCCCTGCGCCTCGGAATAGGCCTTCACCAGCGCCACCCGGTCCGCATCGCGGCCCGAGGTCTCGAGATAGGTCAGGGTATCGCTGTCGACCGGGAAGAAGCCGCAGGTCGCGCCGTATTCCGGAGCCATGTTGGCGATGGTCGCCTGGTCCTCGAGGCTGAGGTAGTCGAGGCCGGGGCCGTAGAATTCCACGAACTTGCCGACCACGCCCTTCTTGCGCAGCATCTCGGTCACGGTGAGCACCAGGTCGGTGGCAGTGATGCCCTCGTTGATCTTGCCGGTCAGCTTGAAGCCGATGACCTCGGGGATCAGCATGGTGATGGGCTGGCCGAGCATGGCGGCCTCGGCCTCGATGCCGCCGACGCCCCAGCCGAGCACGGCAAGGCCGTTCACCATGGTGGTGTGCGAGTCGGTGCCCACCAGCGTGTCCGGGTAGGCGTACATGTCGCCGGTTTCCTCGTCCTTGCGGGTCCAGACCGTCTGGGCGAGGTATTCGAGGTTCACCTGGTGGCAGATGCCGGTGCCGGGGGGCACCACGCGGAAGTTGTCGAACGCTTTCTGCCCCCAGCGGAGGAACTCGTAGCGCTCGCCGTTGCGCTCATATTCGAGCTCGACGTTCTGGTGGAAGCTGAGCGGGGTGCCGAACGAATCCACCATCACCGAGTGGTCGATCACGAGGTCGACCGGCACCAGCGGGTTGATCTTCTGGGGGTCGGCGCCGAGCTTGGCGGTCGCATCGCGCATGGCGGCGAGGTCGACCACGGCGGGCACGCCGGTAAAATCCTGCATCAGCACGCGCGCCGGGCGGTAGCTGATCTCGTGCTCGGACACGCGGGTGCGGAGCCAGTCGGCGATGGCCTCGATGTCGGCGCGGGTAACGGTGACGCCGTCCTCGAAGCGCAGCAGGTTCTCGAGCACCACCTTCATGGAGTGCGGCAGCTGCGACACCCCTCGGAGACCGTTCTTCTCGGCCAGCGGGATCGAGAAGTAGGTATAGGTCTTGTCCCCGACGGTGAGAGTGGTCCTGGACTTGAAGCTGTCGAGGGATTTCGAGGTCACGGGCGAGCCTTCGCGCTTGGAGTTGCAAGGCGCCGCCTCGGCCCTGACGCGGGGACCGGAAAAGTCCCGTGGGACCGGGGGGCTATGTGGGTTGACTGGAAGCATTCCAATCTATGAAGGGGCTTATAGAGAAACACGATGGCGCTTGCCAGTACGGACTTGGGTTCTTTAGGCATGGCCGTCATGACCGATCCGGACGCCGCAACAGCCTCTCTGGTCCGGGTGCGCGGCCTCGCCGTGCGCCGCGGCGAACGGCTGTTGTTCCAGGGACTTGAGTTCGAGGTGGCGCCCGGCGGGGTGCTGCTGCTGCGCGGCCCGAACGGAGTCGGCAAGTCGACGCTGCTGATGACCCTTGCCGGCATCGTGCGGGCGGAGGCCGGATCGATCGAGGGTATCGAGGCCACCCGGCTGCACCTCCTCAACTACCAGAGCGGGCTCAAGGGCCGCCTGAGCGTCGGCGAGAACCTGCGCTTCTGGCGCGACATGTACGGCGCCGGCGGACTCGATCCCGAAGCGGCGCTCGACCGCGTCGGGATCGGCACCCTGATCGACCTCGAGGCGGGTTACCTCAGCTCCGGGCAGTTGCGCCGCCTGTCGCTCGCGCGGCTGCTCGTCTCGCACCGGCCGATCTGGCTGCTCGACGAGCCGAGCGCGGCGCTCGATGCGGCAGGCGAGGCGCTGCTGGGGCAGCGCATCGACGCGCACCGGCTGGGGGGCGGCCTGGCGATCGTCGCCACCCATCACGATTTGCCGCTCGCCGAGCCCGGCAGCATCGCCACGCTGGTGCTCAAATGAGTGCGTTCTCCGCCCTCGTCGCCCGCGAGCTGAAGCTCGCCTTCCGCGCCGGCGGCGAGGCGATGGTGCTGGTGCTGTTCTTCGTCATGGTGGGGGTGATCGTGCCCTTCGCCATCGGCCCGGACCGGCCGCAGCTCACCCGGCTGGCGCCGGGCATCGTCTGGATCGCCGCCTTCCTTTCCACTCTGCTCGGGCTCGACCGGCTGTTCCGCGCCGACGACGAGGATGGGTCGCTGACCCTCCTCCGCCACTCGGTGCTGCCGCTCGAGGCGGTGGTGTTCGCCAAGCTCCTCGCGCACTGGCTGGTCACCGCGGTGCCGCTGCTCTGCGCGACGCCCATCCTCGCGCTGCTGCTCTCGATGTCGGTCGAGCAGTGGGGGCGCACGGCGCTGGCGCTGCTGATCGGCACGCCGGCGCTCACCTCGTTCGGAGCGCTGGGCGCCGCGGTCACGGTGGGGCTCCGGCGCGGCGGCCTCGTCGCCCCGGTGTTGATCCTGCCGCTCGCCGTGCCGGTGATGATCTTCGGGGTGGGCATGATGGACCCGATGACCGGGGGCGGCGCGACATTGTTCCTACTTGCGCTCAGCCTCGTGGTGACGGCCTTTTCACCTTTCGCGGCGGCGCTTGCCTTGCGCACGGCCGGGGAATAGAGCCACGGGCATGAGTGTAGACGCCGTCAAACAGCCGAACTGGTTCAGCCGCCTCGCGCATCCGGGTCAGTTCCTGAGCTGGAGCCGCCATGTGGTCTGGCCGCTCGCGCTCGCCACCGCGCTCGCCTTCGCCGCCGGACTCTACTTCTCCTTCTACGCCTCGCCGGGCGACTACCAGATGGGCGACATGGTGCGCGTGATGTACATCCACGTGCCGAATGCCTGGCTCAGTATGCTGGTCTACGGCGTCATGGCCGCCGCCGCGCTCGGCACGCTGGTCTGGCGCCATCCGCTCGCCGACGTCGCCAACAAGGCGGCCGCGCCGCTCGGGGCGGTGTTCACCGCGCTCACGCTGTTCACCGGCTCGCTCTGGGGGCGCCCGACCTGGGGCACGTACTGGGAGTGGGACGGCCGCATGACCTCCGAACTCGTGCTGCTCTTCATCTACCTGGGCATCATCGCGCTCTGGCGCTCGTTCGACGACCAGCTGAAGGCCGGCCGCATCGTCGCCATCGTGACGCTGGTGGGTGCCATCAACATCCCGGTCATCCACTACTCGGTCGAGTGGTGGAACACGCTGCACCAGGGCGCCAGCGTCTTTACCACAAGCGGCCCGCGCATGCCGGTGTCGCTGCTGACGCCGCTGCTGGTCATGCTCGTCGCCTTCACGCTGCTGTTCGCGCTGCTGCAGGTGGTGCGCATGCGCACCGAGATCCTGCGCCGCCGCGCCGAATCCATGAGCCGCCAGGCCGCCATCGGAGCCGCGCAGTAATGGGTGACGCCGCGCATTTCCCGTTCATCGCCGGTTCCTACCTCGGCGTTGCGCTGTTGACCGCTGGGCTCATCGCCCATGTGATCTGGGACGCGCTGCGGGTGAAGAAGAAGCTCGCCGATCTCGAAAAGGCCGGGATACGCCGCCGCTCGTCGGGGGCCGCCAAGCCTTGAAGCCCACTCGCATCCTCGTCGCGCTCCTGCCCCTCGTCGTACTGGTCGGGCTGATCGCCGTGTTCGCCCTGAGCATGAACCGCGACCCGGCGCTGGTGCGCTCGGTGCTGATCGACAAGCCGGCGCCTGCCTTCACCCTGCCGGCGGTGGCGGGGACCGGCGTCGAGGGCTTCGATACGGCCGCGCTCAAGGGCGAAGTCACGGTGGTCAACGTCTTCGCCAGCTGGTGCATCCCCTGCCGCGCCGAGCATCCGCTGCTCGAAGTGCTGAAGACCGAGACGGGGGTCCGCCTCTACGGCATCAACCAGCGCGACGCGCCCGAGAATGCCGCCAGGTTCCTGGCCGAGCTCGGCAACCCCTATGACCGCATCGGCGCCGACAGCGACAATCGCGTCTCCATCGACTGGGGCGTCTACGGCGTGCCGGAGACCTTCGTGGTCAACGCCGAGGGGGTCATCACCTACAAGCATGTGGGGCCGATGACGCCCGAGACGCTCGAAAACGACGTGCTGCCGGCCGTCGCGAAGGCCAAGGCCTCGTAGGGTCGCCGGAACCGGCGGCGCTGCCCGCTCATTCCTCTCCCGATCGCCGCGCCGCGGCACCCCACGAGG
>JAEYTN010000344.1 GCA_023433985.1 Pseudomonadota bacterium
GGATCGGTCGGCACGTTGCCGAAGCTCCGTGCTTGCGGGGGGATCGCCTTGCCTTCGTGATCGGGCGGCGAAACGAGCAGGGCGCCGCGCACCTTGCCCGCCGGCAGGCGCTGCGCGGCATGCACCAGGGCGGATACCGCGAGGGAGTGCGCCACCAGCACCACCGGCTTCTGCGCCGCCTCCACCGCCTCGACGATGGCGGCCGTCCAGTCGCGCGGGTCCGGGTCGTCCCACTCCTCCTGCTCGACGATGCGTCCGGTCGAGAACCGCTCGGCCCAGCGGCGCTGCCAGTGCCCGGGTCCGGAGTTTCCCAATCCGGGAAGGATGAGGATTTCGGCGTCCGCGAGTTTCATCTACCAATGGCCTTCATGAGGGGATTGCTGTTCGTATTAGTCGCCGCAGCCGCGCTTGACCATGCTCCCGCCTGGGCACAAAGCTGCGAGCGCCACCCCACCTGCACGAAGATGCGCAGCTGCGCGGAAGCCGATTTCTACTTCCGCGTCTGTGGCGACACCGAGCGGGACGGCGATGGCGACGGCATCCCCTGCGAGGACCTCTGTGGCAAGACGATGGAGCAATACTCCGAGCGCCGCGAGCAGTAGCCGGTCAGGCAGAGTCGGTGCGGCCCCTGAAAAAGGCCTGCGCTTCCTCCATCCCGATCTTGCGGTAGTAGGAGACCGCCTCCGGGTAGGCGACCAGCACAACGGTCACGCCCGGGCCGAGGATGCGGCTGCACTCGTCGAGAATTCCGGTGCCGATGCCGCGGCCCTGCTGCCCCTCGCGCACCACGAGGTCGGCGACGTAGCACACCCAGGCGCCGTCGCCCATGCCGCGAGCCAGTCCGAGGATGGTCCCGTCGGCGTCGCGCGCGGTGACGATGAGGTTCGAGCCGCGCAGCATCGCCTCGATGCGGGCGCGATTGGCGAGCGGCCGTTTCTCGCGCATGTAGGTCGAGCCGACGACGGCGATGTAGTCGTCGGCGGACAGTTCCTGCTCCCGAGCGTAGACGATGCTCACGGCTCCGGCCCGAACACGCGCTCGAAAATCGTGTCGACGTGCTTCAGGTGGTAGAAGTCATCGAACATCGCATCGATGTCGCCGGCCGAGAGCTTGCCGGCCACTTCCGGATCGGCCTTCAGCAACTGCGCGAACATGCCGGCCCGGTCGCCGCGCGCCTGCCACACCTGCATGGCGTTGCGCTGCACGGCCGCATAGGAATCCTCGCGGCTCAGCCCTGCCTGCGTCAGCGCCAACAGCACGCGCTGGCTGTTGTGGAGGCCACCGAGCAGGTCGAGGTTGGCCTTCATGTTCTCGGGGTAGACCAGCAGGTTCTCGATCAGCCCCACGAGCCGGTTGAGCGCGAAGTCCAGCGTCACCGTTGCGTCGGGCCCGATCATCCGCTCCACCGAGGAATGCGAGATGTCGCGCTCGTGCCAGAGCGCCACGTTCTCGAGCGCTGGGGTCACCATGCCGCGCACGAGACGCGCCAGCCCGGTGAGGTTCTCGGAGAGCACCGGATTGCGCTTGTGCGGCATGGCCGACGAGCCCTTCTGGCCGGGCGAGAAGAATTCTTCCGCCTCCAGCACCTCGGTGCGCTGCAGGTGCCGCACCTCGGTCGCCAGCCGCTCGATCGACGAGGCGATCACGCCCAGCGTCGCGAAGAACATGGCGTGCCGGTCGCGCGGGATCACCTGGGTCGAGATCGGCTCCACCTTGAGCCCCAGCTTCTCGGCGACGTAGGCCTCGACCCGTGGGTCGATGTTGGCGAACGTCCCGATGGCGCCGGAGATCGCACACGTTGCGATCTCATCCTTGGCCGCCACCAGCCGTTGCTTCGCCCGGTCGAATTCCGCATAGGCCTGCGCCAGCTTGATGCCGAACGTCGTCGGCTCGGCGTGGATGCCGTGGCTGCGGCCGATGGTGATGGAGTACTTGTGCTCCTTGGCGCGCTTCTTGATCGCCGCCAGCAGCCGGTCGAGGTCGCCGAGCAGGAGGTCCGATGCGCGGCTCAGCTGCACCGCAAGGCAGGTGTCGAGCACGTCCGACGAGGTCATGCCCTGGTGCAGGAAGCGCGCCTCCGGCCCGACGATCTCCGACACATGGGTGAGGAAGGCGATCACGTCGTGCTTGGTGGTCCGCTCGATCTCGTCGATCCGCTCGACGTCGAAGTTGGCGTCGCGGCCCTTCTCCCAGATCACCTCGGCAGCTTCCTTCGGTACCACGCCGATATCGGCGAGCGCCGTCGTCGCGTGCGCCTCGATCTCGAACCAGATGCGGAACCTGGTTTCGGGCGACCACACGGCAACCATCTCGGGGCGGGAGTAGCGCGGAATCATGGTGTTCTCGTCTCTTGTTCTCGTAACAGATGAGTTACGCAGTCACGGTCGTTGCAGCGTTGCGGATGGCCGCGATCCGGCCGGCATAGGTGGCTGGATCGTTGCCGGCGAACACCGAGGTGCCCGCCACGAACAGGTCGGCGCCCGCCTCGGCCAGGGCCCGGGCATTCTCCACGGCGACACCACCATCGACCTCGAGGTCGATCGCCCGCCCGCCGATCAGCGCACGCGCCTGGCGGATCTTGGCCAACGCCTCAGGGATGAATTTCTGCCCGCCGAAGCCGGGGTTCACGCTCATGATGAGGATGAGGTCGATGTCGCCGATCACGTGCTCCAGGGCCGAGACCGGCGTCGCGGGGTTGATGGCGACTCCCGCGCGCTTCCCCTCGGCCTTGATCGCCTGCAGCGAACGATGCAGGTGCGGCCCCGCCTCGGCGTGCACGGTGATGGAATCCGCGCCGGCCTTCGCGAACGCCGCGAGGTAGGGATCGGCGGGCGCGATCATCAGGTGCACGTCGAGCACCTTCTTGGTCAGCGGCCGGATGGCGTGCACGATCAGCGGCCCGATCGAGATGTTCGGCACGAAGTGCCCATCCATCACATCGACATGGATGTAGTCCGCGCCCCCCGCGTCGATCGCCCGAATCTCCTCCCCCAGCCGCGCGAAATCGGCCGAGAGAATGGAGGGCGCAATGCGGATCGGACGGGTCATGTGGGCGGGCTCACATACAAGTAGGTTGTATGGGCTGCTTACTCCGCGCCACCCGCAATGTCATCCCTGCCTGGGGGAGGCTACGCAATCGCCAGTGGTTGCAGCATACCATGCAATCACATCCCCGCGTGCACCATCCCGCCGCATTCCCCGCGCCGGCGAAACCCGCTATCACCCACGCATGGAAGGCTTTTCGTTCCCCCTCGTGTTCGGTGCCGGCGTGCTGAGCTTCCTTAGCCCGTGCGTGCTGCCGCTGGTGCCGCCCTACCTCACGTACATGAGCGGGGCGAGCTTTGATCAGCTGCGCGCCGACGGCACCAGCGCTGGGGTGATCTGGCGGCGCTCGGTCTTCACCTCGCTGTTCTTCATCGCCGGCTTCTCCATCGTCTTCGTGCTGTTCGGCGCCACGGCGACGGCTATCGGCCAGTCCTTCCGGCAGGCGCTGCCGATCCTGATGCCGCTTGCCGGCATCGTCATCATCGCGATGGGCCTCCACTTTCTCGGCGTGTTCCGTATCCGCTTCCTCGATATGCAGGTGCGCCACAACGGACCGGGGGTCGCCTCGGGGCCGCTCGGCGGGTTCC
>JAEYTN010000190.1 GCA_023433985.1 Pseudomonadota bacterium
GGCCGGAACGCTCGGCCGCCGGGATGAAGACGGCGGGGCTCATCGGCCCGCCCATGCGGCGGGTCCAGCGCATCAGCGCCTCGACGCCGATGATGGACTTGGTGCCGAAGTCGATGATCGGCTGGTACTCGAGGTCGAACTCGCCGGCATCGAGGCCGCGGCGGATGTCGGCCTGCAGCTCGATGCGCTGGCGACGCTCGTCCTCGATGGCCGGATCGTAGTCGACGAGCTGCCGGCCGCCGGTTTCGCGGGCGCGGGCGAGCGCCGTCTCGGCCTTGCGGATCAGCTCGGCAACACTCGAACGGTCCACCGCGGCATCGACGACACCGATGGAGAAGCCGATCTTGAGCTTGAGGTTGTCGACGGCGACGGCTTCGTTGCCGAGCGCCAGGAGGCGGGTAGCGAGGCCGCGGATACGGTTGGCCGCGTCGTCGCCGGCACGGGCGAGAGCGAGCTCGGCGAGGCCGGTGCGGGCGAACACCACCTCGTCGCCGGCCTCGCGCTCGATGATGTCGGCGAGGGCATCGAGCAGGCGGTCGCCGGCTTCGCGGCCGTAGGAATCCACCACGTCGAGGAAGCCATCGATGCCGATCAGCGCCACGGCAACGGGCTCCGTCGCGTTCTTGCGCATGCTGGCCTTGAGGCTTTCGAGGAAGCCGAAGCCGTTGGGCAGGCCGGTGACGATGTCGTAGCGGGCGTTGTGCCAGTCGCGCTCGTCGGCCTGGGCGCGGCTCCGGATGGAGGCGCGGAAGGCGGTGAGCACGGTGGCGATCAATACGCCGATGATCAGCATGACCACCACGGCGATGCCGGCCGAATGGGCGAAGGCGGGGTCGCCCGGGCGGCGCGGCTGCCAGGCGACGGTGGCCACCGGGGTGCCTTCGGCATCGGACAGCACCATGCTGTCCTCGCCGGGTCCGACCTGCTCGACGATATGCGGGTGCGGCAGCTGGAAGCGCACGGCGACGTCGCGCAGCATGGCATCGTCGAGGCGCTTGCCGAGCCAGAGGACGCGGCGCTGCTCGCGCGGCACGGAGGCCTGCCCGGTATTGCCGTGGATGACGGCGCCCGCCAGCGCCGCAACGCCGTCGGTGGTGCGAACGAGATGCTGGACCGTCGCATCGTCGCCGATCTTGCCGATGGTGGCGTCGAGCTCCTTGAGGAGGACGGCGGCGCCGGAGAAGTTGTCGCCGAGCGTGCCCGTGATCGGGCCCTTGCTCGACTCGCCGAAGACGATGGTGCCGTCCTTGTCGGTGATGAGGGCGGTATCGTAGGTGTCGGAGATGCGGGCGGTGGCGCCCCAGGTGCCGTCGAGCCAGGCCGGATTGGGCTCGATATAGGTGTTGATGTAGGCCTCGGTCCAGGTGGCCTCGTCGGCGGCGGATTTACCGAGGCTCACCACCAGGGACTCGATGGTGGCCGCGATGGCCTTGCGGCCGCGGTCGGCATCGATGGCGTTCATCTCCTCGCTCATCATGTGCATGACGAGGAAGACCAGCGCGCAGACGCCGGCATAGACGAGGATCGAGGGAGCCGAGACCCAGAGCGTGAAGGCGTACATGGGATCGCCGGCTGCGGCCTGCAGGCGGCGACGAATGCCGGCGCTGCGGCCGCGCGCACGCGGCGCCTCGGGATTTACGGCAGATGTAGGCAAGAACGGGCACCAGTCGGGGTCTACGCGCCAGGACGCTAGGGGACGGGGCTTAACGGTGGATTAAGCCGGAGGGTGCGGGAAAACGGCGAGATAACGCTGTCATGGGGACGGGGCGGACGCCCCCTGCATGATCCTCCCCAAGCGCTGGCGAGGTTGACGCCCCCTCCACCATGCTACGCATGATCCCTCCCCCGCTTCGCGGTGGAGGATCACTCGGGCGTTGTGGGTGCCGGGTGGGGGCGTGGGGCCGGGCCCAGGCCTCAGGCGGCCGGGGCGGCGGCTTTCCGGGCGAGGCGGGCCTTGATGCTTTCGACGTCGGCGCGGGGCGTCGCGACGAAGAGGGACTTGGTGTAGGGGTGCTCGGGCGCGGCGAAGACCTTGTCGCGGGTGCCGAACTCGACCGCTTCGCCCAGATACATGACCATGACGTCGTCGGCGATGTACTTCACCACGCTCAGGTCGTGGCTGATGAACACGTAGGTGAGGCCGAACTCGTCCTGCAGGTCGGCAAGGAGGTTGAGGATCTGTGCCTGGACCGAAAGGTCGAGGGCGGAGACCGGCTCGTCGAGCACCAGCAGCGACGGACGCAGGATGATGGCGCGGGCGATGGCGATGCGCTGGCGCTGGCCGCCCGAGAACATGTGCGGGTAGCGGTTGAAGTGCTCGGGCTGGAGGCCGACCTTGGTCAGCATTTCGAGCGCGCGGTCGCGGCGCTCGCCAGCCGGCATGTCGGTGTTGAGGAGCAGCGGCTCCATCAGCACCTCGCCGATCTTCTGGCGTGGGTTGAGCGAACCGTAGGGGTTCTGGAAGACGATCTGCACCTTGCGGCGAAGCTCGCGCGGGACGCCGTTGGCGATATCGACCGGCTGCCCGTCGATGAGGAGTTCGCCGGCGGTCTGCCGGTCGATCAGCGTGAGGATGCGCGCGAGGGTGGACTTCCCGGAGCCGCTTTCGCCCACGATGGCGAGGGTCTTGCCCTGCTCGAGGCTGAAGCTGATGCCCTTGACGGCATGCACGGTGCGGCCGCCGCCGAACAAGGTGCCGCGGATGTGGTAGTCGCGGACGAGCTGGCGGGCTTCGAGGACGGGGGTGCTCATCGGACGGCGAGTTCCTCCGGATCGAAGCCGGATACGGTGGGCAGGCGGTCCCCGGTGGCGTTCTCGGGGAGCGCCGCGAGCAGCGCGCGGGTGTAGGGGGACTTGGGCGCGGTGAAGAGTTCGAGCACGCCCGCCTCCTCCATCTTGCGGCCCTTGTACTGCACGACGACGCGGTCGGCGGTTTCGGCGACGACGCCGATATTGTGGGTGATCATGATCAGGCCCATGCCGTGCTCGGCCTGGAGGCCGACGAGCAGGTCGAGGATCTGCTTCTGGATGGTGACGTCGAGCGCGGTGGTGGGCTCGTCGGCGATCAGGAGCTTCGGATTGCAGGCGATGGCCATGGCGATCATGACGCGCTGGTTCTGGCCGCCCGACATCTGGTGCGGAAAGGAGCGGAGGCGCTCCTCGGGGTTGGGGATGCCGACCTGCTCCAGCAGCTCGATCGCCCGGCGGTGGCGCGTGGGCTTGTCCATGCCGAGGTGGAACCGCAGCGTCTCCTCGATCTGGAAGCCGACGGTGAAGCACGGGTTCAGCGAAGTCATCGGCTCCTGGAAGATCATCGCCACGTCCTTGCCGATGATCTTCCGGCGCTCGGCGGGGGTGATGGTGAGGAGGTCGCGACCGTCGAAGCTGAGCTTGTCGGCCTTCACGGTGGCGGTGTTGGGCAAGAGGCCCATGACCGAGAGCATGGCGACCGACTTGCCCGAGCCGGATTCGCCGACGATGGCCAGCACCTCGCGGGCATCGACATGGAGGTCGATGCCCTGCACGGCGTGGAAGGTGCCGACGGACGTTTCGAACGAGACGGAGAGGTTTTTGACTTCGAGCAGGGACATGGCCGGTCAGCTCCGCTTGAGCTTGGGATCGAGGGCGTCGCGGAGGCCGTCGCCGATGAGGTTGATGGCGAGCACGGTGATGAGGATGGCAAGGCCCGGGAAGGTGACGATCCACCAGGCGGAGGTGATGAACTCGCGCGCACGGGCCAGCATGGTGCCCCATTCGGGCGTCGGCGGCTGGGCGCCCATACCGAGGAAGCCGAGCGCGGCGGCCTCGAGGATGGCGTTCGAGAAGCTCAGCGTCGCCTGCACGATCAGAGGGCCCAGGCAGTTGGGCAGGATGGTGACGAACATCAGCCGCAGGTGGCCGGCGCCGGCGACCTTGGCAGAGGTGACGTATTCGCGCGTCTTCTCGCTCATCACCGCCGCGCGGGCGAGGCGGGCGAAGTGCGGTTGCAGCACCAGCGCGATGGCGATCATGGCGTTGAACAGGCCGGGGCCGAGGATGGCGACCAGCACCAGCGCCAGGAGCAGCGAGGGGAAGGCGAGGATGATATCCATGATGCGCATGATCAGCGCATCGACCCAGCCGCGGAAATAACCGGCGAGCAGGCCCAGCACGACGCCGACGATCATGGCGCCGAGCACGACGAAGAAGCCGATGAACAGCGAATAGCGCGCGCCGTGGATGAGGCGCGAAAGGATGTCGCGGCCCACCTCGTCGGTGCCGAGCAGGAATTGCCCCTGCGTACCGCCGGCAAAGGGCGGCGGCATACGGATGAACTCGCGGAACTGCTGATCGGGCGGGAACGGCGCGAGCAGCGGCGCGAAGATGGCGACGAGGATGAGCGCCACGAAGACGAACAGCCCGAGCACGGCGCCGCGGTTGACGGAGAAGTAGTACCAGAACTCACGCAGCGCGCCGAAGCGGGAGGTGCGGGCGCGATCGAGGGTGGTGTCGGTCATCACTGCACCCTGATGCGCGGATTGATGATGGCATAGAGCACATCGACGATGAGGTTCACGGCCATGACGATGAGCGCGATGAGCAAGAGGCCCGACTGCACGGAGACGTAGTCGCGCTTGGAAATGGAATCGATCATCCACTTGCCGATGCCGGGCCAGGAGAAGATCGTTTCGGTGAGGATGGCGCCGGCCATCAGCAGGCCGATCTGGAGGCCGATGGTGGTGACTACCGGGATCAGCGCGTTGCGGAAGGCGTGGAGGCCGATGACGCGCTTAGGCTCGAGGCCCTTGGCGCGGGCGGTGCGCACATAATCCTCGCCCAGCACTTCGAGCATGGCGGAGCGCGTTTGTCGCGCGATGACGGCAAGCGGAATGGTGCCCAGGACTATGGACGGCAGGATCAGGTGGTGGATGGCATCCCACACCGCGCCGGGTTGGCCGGAAAGCCA
>JAEYTN010000496.1 GCA_023433985.1 Pseudomonadota bacterium
TCGCCTTGCCGTACTTCTTGCGCTCGACGACGCGGCTATCGCGGGTCAAGAAGCCGCCCTTCTTGAGCACGGCGCGAAGCTCGGGCTCGTAGTGGGTCAGCGCCTGGCTGATGCCATGGCGAACCGCACCGGCCTGGCCCGACAGACCACCGCCCGAAACGGTGGCGACCACGTCGTACTGGTCGTTGCGCGAAGCGGCGACGATCGGCTGCTTCAGGATCATCTGCAGCACCGGACGGGCGAAGAACAGGTTGAAGTCCTTGCCGTTGACGGTGATCTTGCCGTTGCCCGGCTTGATCCAGACGCGCGCGATGGCGTTCTTGCGCTTGCCGGTGGCGTAGGCGCGGCCTTCCTTGTCCAGCTTCTGGACATGCACCGGGGCGTCATTGACGACGGCGGCGGCGACGTTGGTCGTGCCCAGGTCTTCGAGCGAGTTGATGGTATCGGCCATTACTTGGCCCTCACATTCTTGGTGTTGAACGAGGCGACGTCGATCTTCTCGGGCGACTGGGCCTCGTGCGGGTGGGCCTCGCCGGCATAGACGCGCAGGTTGCCGTACTGCTTGCGGCCGAGCGGACCCTCGGGGATCATGCGGCGCACGGCGTTCTGGATCACGCGCTCGGGGAAGCGGCCCTCGAGCAGCTCGCGCTGCGTCCGGTCCTTGATGCCGCCCGGATGGCCGGTGTGCCAGAAGAAGCGGCGCTGGTCGAGCTTCTTGCCCGTCAGCTTCACCTTGTCGGCGTTGATGACGATGACGTTGTCGCCCATGTCCATGTGCGGCGTGTAGGTCGGCAGATGCTTGCCACGCAGGCGCATCGCGATGATCGAAGCGAGACGGCCGACAACCAGATCCTTGGCGTCGATCAACACCCACTTCTTGTCGATCTCGCTCGGCTTGATCGAGAAGGTGCTCATTCTTGTTTCCTTTGGAGAAGCGGGACGGTGACCCATGCCCGGTTTTCGTGGCCGGGGATATACGGGCGATGGCACGACACGTCAAGCGAGAAGATTTAACGTAGCAGAATCAGCGCATTAGCATGTTGGTATCATAATACCACATGTTAAGTCATTGATATTGTTGAATCTCATCGGTTTGCGGGATCGTTGGGTTGCAGTGTCCCACCCCTGCTCAAGTTCCAGCCACCCTACCCCCGTCGCGGCGCCGCATCCGCCAGGTACGCCATCGTCGCCCCGGCTAGCATGAAGGCCAGTGCCTGATGGCCGAGGGCCAGCGAGATCGGCACCATGTGGATCAGGGTCATGATGCCCAGTACCACCTGCAATCCAATCAGCGCGCCGATGCGCGGCAGCCAGCCATGCACGCCCGAGAAGCCGCCGCGCTTCCACTGCCGCCACAAGAGCCAGCCGGCGAACACGACGATCGCATAAGCGAGCATCCGGTGGTTGAACTGCACCGTCATCGCGTTCTCGAAGAAGTTCTTCCAGAACGGCTGCACGACATCGAGCCCCTGCGGAACCAGCGCGCCGTCCATCAGCGGCCAGGTGTTGTAGCCCATCCCCGCGTCGAGCCCGGCGACGAACGCGCCCGCCACGATCTGCAGCTCGAGGAGCACCAGCAGCAGCCAGACCGGCCAGCCCGGCGCGCTGGCGGTCTTCGCCGGCTCGAGCCGCCGCGCTACCCAGATCAGCGCGAGGAACAGCAGCGAGGCCGCGAACAGGTGCGTCGCGAGCCGATATTGCGACACGGAGGTGAGCTGGCTCAGCCCCGAGCTCACCATCCACCAGCCGATCGCGCCCTGCAGCCCGCCCAGCAGGAACAGCCCGGCGAGCGGCCCCGCCAGGTTCCAGCTGAAGCGCCGCTGGAACAGGAACACCACGAACGGAACCGCGAAGGCGAGCCCGAGGAACCGCCCGAGGAACCGGTGACCCCACTCCCACCAGAAGATCGACTTGAAGTCCTCGATCCCCATCCAGTTGTTCTGCTGGCCCTGCGGGATCTGCTTGTAGGCCTCGAACTCCCGGGCCCAATCGGCATCGCTCAGCGGCGGGATGGTCCCCGCGATCGGCGCCCACTCGGTGATCGACAGCCCGGATTCGGTAAGCCGCGTCGCGCCGCCCACCACCACCATGCACAACACGAGGAACGCCATGGCGTAGAGCCAGATGCGGACCGGCTTCAGCCGGTCGCCACCGCTCGCCGTGGCCGGGACAGTTTGTTCAGTTGCGCTCAGAGCCAAGATGCTATCCTTTGCGCGCCGAACTACTCCCCCGCGCCGGGCCGTGCAACCGCCCCGTTGCCGCACCGGACCTTTCTGGACGCGAGATCGAACCGGAAGAGTCTGCACCTTTCCTGATCTCGCTTTGGCCATCGCGATGACCCAGTCCACCCGCAAGCTGATCGGCACCCTCCTCGTGATCGGCTCCATCTTCGTCTATGCCGGCCTCGTGGTCTGGTTCTACACCAGCTTCCTCGAAGGCCAGCCCTGGTACGTGCTGATCGTCTTCTTCGCCGTGACGGGCGTGTGCTGGTTCTTCCCGGCGACGTGGATCATCCGCTGGATGTCCAGGCCGGACGCGTAACGCCCCGGCTACACCTTCGCCATCGAGAAAATCGCCGGTGTGGCAAACACATCGACGTATCTCTTCGACTGGAACCTGCCGTTGAGCGATACCCGCGGCAGTGCGTGCAGCGAATTGCGGTGGTGGGCATAGAGACCGCCCGGCCGCGTCGTCACCGCCGAGCGCAACCCGAGGTCCCGCGCCAGCCCGAACTCGCGCGGCCCGGCCGACGCGGCTCCACCGATGGGGTAGCTGAGGTGCACCGGCGCGGTGCCGAACTGCGCCTTGATGATCTTCACCGACTGGTCGATCTCGACCCGCGCTTCCGCCACCGAGAGCTTGGCCAGCTCGTAGTGGTGCACCGTGTGCGCTCCGATGGTGCAGAGCTGCTCGGAGGCAAATGTCCGGAGTTCGGCCCAGTCCATGATCAGCTCGCGGCAGTGCCGCTCCAGGTCCAGGCCGTACTGGTTGGCGAGCTCGCGGATCAGCACCACCCGCTCGGCCTCGGGCATGCTGCGCATGCGCCGGTAGAGCGTCTCATAGGCGGCGTTCTTCTCTTCCGCGGTGGCGCTCGGCAGGTAGGTCGTCTCGCCGCCCTCGGTCACCGCCAGCGCGTTCTGGGCCGCCACGATGTCCTCGAGCGCCTGCCACCACACCTCGCCTACCCCGTCGACCAGCGCGGTGGGCACGTAGAGCGTGAACGGGCACTGCTGGCGCCTGAGCACCGGCAGCGCATAGCGCAGGTTGTCGCGATAGGCGTCGTCGAAAGTGAAGACGACGAACTTCTTTGCTGGCTCGTTGCTCTCGATCCGCCGGATGGCTTCGTCCAGGTCGACGATGTCGAGGCCGAGCTTGCGCACCCGCCGGATGACGAAATCGAGATAGTCCGGCTTCACCTGCAGGATGGCGTTGGGCGAGAAATCCGCCGGATCGTCCGGCAGCACCCGATGCAGCGTGAAGATCACGCCGCGCGCCTTGGAGAGCTGCCGGATCAGGCGTGGCAGCTGCGAGGCCCAGAGCAGTTCGAAGGCGGCGCCAATCGCCGTGTATCGCAGTGCCGCCATCGACCCGTTACGCGACCGCGGCGCGAGTGGTGGGCAACGTCACCACCCGACCCACTTCGAGGCCGAGCGCCTTGATATCGGCACGCGCCTCCACCACCGACTGCACCGAGGCCATATCGGAGGCGACCAGCACCACGCCCGCATGGGCATGGGAAAACAGCGGCAGGCTCGACACCATTCCCACGCGCCCCGTATCGACGATCACGACATGATAGATGTCGGCGAGGGCTTCGACCAGCGTCGCCGGCCGGCCGGACCGGCGGTCGATATTGGCGAGCCGCCCCCAGGCAACCTCCGCCAGTTCCTCGGAGGCACGCTGCACCACGTCGCCATAGCCGCAGCCATCCGCCGAAAGGTCGCTGATGCCGGGCGTCGACGACACTTCGCCCGAACCCGCATCCACCGCGACGACGCTGAGCCCGGCCCCGAGCGCATCCTCGACCAGACGGTCGACGACGGTCATCACCTCGGAGCGCTCGCCGAGGTTGGCGATCAGCACCGTGCGCAACTGCCGGGAGCTCACTGCCTCGGACAGCATGCCGAGGTCGTCGCGCAGCATCCCGGCCGGCTTCGGCAGTTCGACGGCCTCGGCCGCCTCGATCGCGGCATCGTCCTCCGCTTCGCCGCCGTCGTTGAACACCGCCGCCTCGACGGCATCGTAGGCACGCCGCTCCACCAGAGCCCGGCCCGACAGCAGCTCGCCGAACAGGATCGCACCCACCTGCAGCACCAGCGCCACGAACCCGACTGCGCCCAGGATCAGCGCCGTCTTCGGCGAGCTCGGCACGGCGGCCGCCGCCGCTTCGGTCACGATCCGAACGTCGGGCAGCGCCGAGTTGGCCGCCGAGCGCGCCTCGGCATCGTTGAAGCGCGCCAGGTACGTCTCGAGCAGGTCGCGCTGCGCCTTGGCCTCGCGCTCGAGGCTGTCGAGGTTCACGCCGCCCCTGGTGGCGTCACCCGAGGCCATCTGCGCGCGGGTCAGGTCGTCGCGGAGCTTCTGCTCGAGGTCGGCCTGCACCCTCGCCTCGGCTTCGAGCGAGTCGGCCACCTTGCGGCTTTCGCTGCGAATCTGCTCCTCGATGCCGCGGATCTGCGCCTTCACTTCCTTGATGCGCGGATGGTTGTCGAGCAGCGTGATCGAGCGCTGCGCCAGTTCCGCAGTGAGGTTCGCCTTGGTCTGCAGCAGGCTGGTGATTACCACCGAGTTGCGCACGTCGGCGACGCCGTCGAGCGACTGCCCGGAGCTAACCAGCCCGCGGATCAGGTCGGCACGGGACTGCGCATCGTTCTTCTTCTGCTGCGCCTCGGCGATCTGCTGGTTGACCGTCGACATTGTCTGATCGGTCATCGGCGTCGAGTTGCTGCCGAGGAACAGTCCGTTCTCGACCTTGTAGCTGGCGACCGCCGTCTCCGCTTGCCGCACCTTGAGGCGCAGCCGGTCGATCTCGCCCTGCAGCCATACCTTGGCGTCGGCCGTGTCGGTGACCGACTGGGCCGCGCGCCGCTTCACATGCGCCTGCGCGATGGCGTTCGCGATGTTCGCGGCGAGTTCCGCATCGGTCGAGCGCACGAACACCGAGATCACTGCCGAGTCGCGCTCGCGGATGACGGTCATGCGCTCGCTGAGGTTGGCCAGCACCGTTTCGTCGACGCTACGTGGCTCCGGCTTGCGCCCGACCAGCGACAGGATCGTGCCGACCGGATTGAAGCCTGCGCCCGAAAACTCCGGTACCGAACGCAGGTTCTGGCTATCCACCACTTCGAGCAGCAGGTCGCGCGACTTGATGAGCTCGATCTGGCTAGAGATCAGCGCCTCGGTGTTGACCGAGCTGGCGGCGCTCGACGCGGGCTCGGTTGCCGAGCGCGTATAGGTGCTCTCGCGCGGCTCGACCAGCAGGCTCGCCGAGCTTTCATACGCCTTGGGCACGAACATCAGGAAGGTGAAGGTGACCGCCAGCAGCAGCGCGGTCACCAGCAGGATTCGCGGCAGCCGCACCCACACGGCCCGCAGCAATCCCGCGGCATCCATCCGCATGTCATCGTCGGCATGCTGGCTTTCGGTACTCATCGGTCTGCCCGGAACTCACGCAACTTGAACTAAACCTATGCCCCCGCGTGGTAAGCATTCGGTTAAGCCCCGGATGCAAACTGCAAATCTTCCGGCCGCTTCTAAGCCAAATGTTAACCATGCGCGGCCATCCTGCAGGTCCGATCGGTCCCGCATTTTTCAGGTCTGGCCATGCGCTGGCTGCGTCTGCTGCTTATTGTGTTCGTATTGCCGCTGGCCGTCGCCGCCTGCGCCCTCAACGGCCGTCCCGCGACCTACCCGGTCGAGACCAAGGGCCCCTACGCGCTCGATACCGGCGACGTGGTGCGCGTCTCGGTCTATGGCGAAGCGGAGATGACCAAGAGCTACCGCGTCGACGATGCGGGCGACCTCGCCCTGCCGCTGATCGGCGCCGTCGACGTGCGCGGCAAGACCACGCAGATGGCCGCCGCCGAAATCACCGCCGCCCTCGCCGCGGGCTATATCCGCGAACCCTCGGTGGCCGTCGAGATCGAGACCTACCGCCCGTTTTTCATCCAGGGCGCGGTGAAGCAGGGCGGACAGTTTCCCTACGTCTACGGCATGACCGTCCGCGCCGCGATCAGCACCGCCGGCGGCTTCTCGGATACCGCCGACCGCGGCAAGGCCATCCTGTATCGCCGCCAAGGCCAGGAGATGGTGAAAGGCAGCGTCAACCTCGACTTCCCGATCTATCCCGGCGACACCATCGTGATCTCGGAGCGCTGGCTCTGATATTCGGCCGTCGCGGCAAATACTTCGTTCACCATCGGAACTAGGTGCCGGGTCCGGCTAAGTATTCCGAAACCCCCGCCCGCGTAACTCGGCTGCATGTCCGAGCCGCTTCGCATCCTCCAGATCCTTCGCGCCCCCGTGGGCGGCCTGTTCCGTCACGTGCAGGACCTGACGCGTGAACTGGCGAGCCGCGGCCATCAACTCGGCATCGTCGCCGACAGCCTCCACACCGATGCCCTGAGCGAAGAACGGCTCGACCGGCTTCGCCCCTACGCCACGCTCGGCATCCACTCGCTGCCGATCCCCCGCCTCTTTGGTCCTGACGACATCCGCTCGGCCTTCAAGGTGCGCCGCCTCGCCAGGGAACTGGGGGTGGATGTGCTGCACGGGCATGGCGCCAAGGGCGGCCTCAACGCCCGGCTCGCCCGGATCGGCGCCCGTTCGCGCGTCGCGCTCTATACCCCCCATGGGGGTGTGCTGAACTATGCCCCGGACTCGCCGGCGGGCCGCGCCTTCCGCCAGGTCGAACACCTGCTCGCCGGCTTCACCGACGCCATCGTGTTCGAGAGCCGCTTCGCGCAACATGCCTTCGTCGAGCAGATTTCGCCGCCGCGCTGCCCCGCCCCGGTGATCCACAATGGCCTCGTACCGGACGAGTTCGAACCCATCACCCCGGCGCCCGACGCTGCCGACTTCGTCTTCATCGGCGAGTTCCGCGCCGTCAAGGGCATCGAG
>JAEYTN010000498.1 GCA_023433985.1 Pseudomonadota bacterium
CTCGAGACCATCCGCCGCAGCAAGTTCACCGCCGACGCCGCCCGCCTGCTCGCCCTCGCCGAGCACCGGGCGATCGGCGGCTTCGTCCTCGGCCTGCCGCGCAACATGGACGGCAGCGAAGGCCCGCGCGCCCAGTCCACCCGCGCCTTCGCCCGCAACCTCGCGACCCGCACCGATATCCCCGTCGCGTTCTGGGACGAGCGCCTCTCCACCGCCGCCGTTACCCGCACCCTGCTCGAGGCCGACGTGCGCCGCGACAAGCGCGCCGAGGTCGTCGACAAGCTCGCGGCCAGCTACATCCTGCAAGGCGCGCTGGAGCGACTGCGCCGCTCTTAGGCACTCGAGGGCAGCGGCTGCGCCGGGGATAATCCTCGCGGCAGCTTGCGCCGTTCCTTCCCGCGCGCTAAGCCCCCGCGAACCTGAAGGACCCGAGTGCATGGCAGCGTCTTCGCCCGCATCGTCCCCCGGCGCCCCTGGCGCCTTCCGCGTGCCGTTCCGTCATCGCGACCTGCTCGGCATCAGCCAGCTGAACCAGTACGAGATCGTCGAGCTGCTGAACCGCGCCGAGGCGATGATTCCCGTCTCCCGCCAGCCGCGGAAGATCCTGCCGACCCTCTCCGGCAAGACCCAGATCAACCTCTTCTTCGAGCCCTCGACCCGTACCCAGTCCAGCTTCGAGATCGCCGGCAAGCGGCTCGGGGCGCAGGTCACCAACATGAGTGTCCGCACCTCGTCCATCACCAAGGGCGAGACGCTGATCGATACCGCCGCCACGCTCAACGCCATGCAGCCCGACGTCATCGTCGTCCGCCACGGCGCCTCGGGCGCGGTGGAACTGCTGAGCCAGAAAGTCGGCTGCTCGGTCATCAATGCCGGCGACGGCGCGCACGAGCACCCCACCCAGGCGCTGCTCGATGCCCTCACCATCCGCCAGCACAAGGGCGACCTCGCCGGGCTCACCGTCGCCATCTGCGGCGATATCGCCAACTCCCGCGTCGCCCGCTCCAACCTCCTGCTGCTCGGCGCCATGCAGGTCCGCACCCGCGTCGTCGCCCCGCGCACGCTGCTGCCGCGCGGCGTCGAGGCGCTCGCGACCGAGGTCTTCACCGACATGCGCGAGGGCCTCAAGGGCGCCGACGTGGTGATGATGCTGCGCCTCCAGCATGAGCGCGCCAGCGGCAAGATGATCCCGTCGGTGCGCGAGTACTACCACTTCTACGGCCTCGACGAGGAAAAGCTGAGCTACGCCAGGCCCGACGCCATCGTCATGCATCCCGGCCCGATGAACCGCGGTGTCGAGATCGACCCCGCCATCGCCGACGGCCCGCGCTCCGTCATCACCGAACAGGTCGAGATGGGCGTCGCCGTGCGCATGGCGGTGCTCGATACCCTGCTCGCCGACCGCGAGGTTTCGGCATGACCCGGCCCCTCGTCATCGCCAATGCCCGCGTCGTCGATCCCGCCACCGACCGCGACGCCCCCGGTGCCGTGCTGGTGGAGGACGGGCGGATCGCCGGCATCGCCGACGGTGCGCCGCAGGGCGTCCCCGACGGGGCCGAGCGCATCGACGCCCGCGGCATGGTCGTTTCGCCCGGCCTGATCGACATGCGCGTCTTCACCGGCGAGCCCGGCCACGAGTACCGCGAGACCCTCGCCTCCGCCGCAGAAGCTGCAGCGGCCGGCGGCGTCACCAGCTTCGTGCTCATGCCCGACACCACGCCGGTGATCGACGACGGCGCGCTGGTCGATTTCATCCTGCGCCGCGCCCAGGCGACCGCCTCGGTCAACATCCTCCCCGCCGCCGCGATGACCCGCGGCCTCCAGGGCGAGGAGATCACCGAGTACGGCCTGCTCAAGGAAGCGGGCGCCGTGGCGCTCACCGACGGCCGCCAGTCGATCCAGTCGGCCGGCCTGCTCCGCGCCGCCTTCTCCTACGCCCGCAACTTCGACCTGCCCGTCATCCACCAGCCGGCGGAGCGTTCGCTGATCGGCGACGGAGTGATGAACGAAGGCACGCTCGCCTCCGTCTCCGGCCTCAAGGGCATCCCGGTCGAGGCCGAGACGGTCCCCCTCGCCCGCGACCTGCAGCTCGCGGCGCTGACCGACGTCCGCTACCACGCCGCGCAGATCTCCACCGGCGCCGCCGTCGAGCTGGTCGCTGCTGCCAAGCGCCGCTCCGGCCGCGTCTCCGCCGGCATCTCGATCAACAACCTGGCGCTCAACGAGAACGACGTCGCGCCCTACCGCACCTTCTTCAAGCTGGCCCCGCCGCTCCGTTCCGAGGACGACCGCCGCGCGGTGATCGACGGCCTCAACTTGGGCGCCATCGACACCATCCATTCCGCCCACGACCCGCAGGATTCCGAGGTGAAGCGGCAACCCTTCGCCGAAGCGTCCGACGGCGCCGTCGGCCTCGAGACCCTGCTCGCCGCCGCCCTCCGCCTCGTCCATTCGGGCGATGTACCGCTGCTGACGGTGCTGCGCGCCATGACCAGCCGGCCCGCGGAGATCCTCGGGCTCGGCTCCGGCCGCCTCGCCGTCGGCGCGCCCGCCGACCTCATCGTGTTCGACCCCGAGTTCCCCTGGGTGGTGAAGGAAGGCGCGCTGCGCTCCCGCTCCCGCAACACCGCTTTCGAAGGCGCCCGCATGCAGGGCGCCGTCATGCACAGCTTCGTTGCGGGCCGCCCGGTCTTCAGCCATGCTGCCACCCGGGAGGGCGCCGCCGGATGAACTTCAGTTTCCTGATCGCGACCGTGCTGGGGTATTTCCTCGGCTCCATTCCCTTCGGCCTCCTCCTCACCCGCGCCATCGGCGTCGACATCCGCTCGATCGGCTCGGGCAATATCGGGGCCACCAACGTGCTGCGCACCGGCAACCGCTGGCTTGCCGCGGCCACGCTGATCCTCGATGCCGGCAAGGGCGCCGCGGCCGTCCTCATCGCCCGCTACTTCCTCACTGCCGGCGCGGAATCGCCGCTGGCGGCCGACTTTGTCGTCTACGGGGCGGGTGTCGGTGCCTTCTTCGGCCACCTGTTTCCGGTCTGGCTCGGCTTCAGGGGCGGCAAGGGCGTCGCGACCTATATCGGCGTGCTGCTCGCCTGGAACTGGATCGTCGGGCTGATCTTCTGCGCCGTCTGGCTGTTGATCGCCCTTGCCCGCCGCTATTCGTCGCTCGCGGCGCTCACCGCCTCCGCCACGGCCCCGATCTTCGGCTACGCCCTCAGCCCCACCGACCTGCAGGGGTACTCGCTGGCCGCAGCCTGCGCGCTCATGAGCTTCCTGATCTACTTCAAGCACTGGCCGAACATCCGCCGCCTGATGGATGGGACCGAGCCCAAGATCGGCTCCGAGAAGAAGGCCGGCTGATCGGATGAGCGGCGGCGCGATTCTCCTCTCGCCGTCGCAGCGCGTCGCCTGGCTGCGGCTGATCCGCACCGACAATGTCGGGCCGCAAACCTTCAGGACGCTGATCAACCGCGAGGGCTCGGCCGAAGCGGCGCTCGATGCCCTGCCCCAGTTGCTGCAACGCTCCGGCACCCGCGTCCGCATCCCGTCGATCGCCGAGGCGGAGGACGAGATCGCCGGGCTCGAGCGCTACGGCGCCCGCCTCGTCGCCGCGGGCGAGGCGGACTACCCCGCACTCCTCAAGTACATTGCCGGCGCCCCGCCGCTCCTCGCCGTCGCCGGCGGACAGCGGGTCGACTGGCGCCGCAACGTCGCCATCGT
>JAEYTN010000509.1 GCA_023433985.1 Pseudomonadota bacterium
CCGGACGGTAGGCGGAGGAGTTGGCGCGCATCGCCCGCGACACCTTCTCGGGGTCTTCCTTGGCCAGCATCATCGGGTTGTCGCCCGAAATCGCCATGCGCGCCGCGTTGTTGCCGAAGGCCTTGGCCATGCCGTCGAACAGCCAGGCCGGCGCCTTGTCGAAGCTGTCCGTCGCCGCGTTGTGATAGCGCGCCAGCGTGATCTCCTCGTCCGAAAAGATCGGCTGCACGAACCCCGCCCCCGCCTTGTAGGCATGCGCCGCGATCCGCCGCACCAGCGGCAGCGCAGCCACCGGCGCCGTCAGCACCAGGTCCTGCCCCGGCTGCAGCTGCAGCCCAACCTTGATCGCCACTTCGGCGAGCCGGTCGAGCTTGACGGGGTCGATGGGGGTGTTGCTGGCCATGTCGGGGGACTCTGCATGTGGTCTGGGGGCGATATGACTAACCCAGCACACACCCACGAGGCAACGAACCGGCCGATCAAGACGCCCCCGCGCATCGCAGATGCGTGGTGGAGGGGGCGTCCAGCCTCAGGCCTCCTCGAGGCCCGCCAACCGCAATCCGTCGAGCACTGCCTGAAGCCGGCCGGGGTCGCGCTGTGGCTGACCGTCCCAGATCATCTGTACGGTCGTTTCGGGTGCGAGCCGCCGCAGCGTCGCGACGTGCCGGCGCGCTTCGTCCATGCGCCCCAGGTGGGCGCTCGCCGCGGCCAGCATCCAGTACGTGCACACGAAACTCGGGTTGGACGACACCGAGCGCTTCGCCCACGCGATCGCCTGCTCGTATTCCCCGCGGATCAGGTGCACATGCGCGATCGCCGTCAGCGGCCAGTACGATCCATCCACCGCCGGCGACAGCCGGATCGCGTGCTCGCAATAGGCGACCGCCTGGTCGAGGTCGCCCAGGTGCAACTGCACGATCCCCGCGAACATGATCACGGTCAGGTTGTTGGGGTTCAGCGTCACCGCGCGCCGGCTCAGCTCCAGCCCGCGATCGTAGTCCTTGAGGTTGTGGATCAGCATCATGCTGGCAAGGCTCAGCACCACCGCGTCGTCCCGCGCATTGGCGAGCGCCCGCTCCACCAGCTCGATGCCGCGCCGGTCGTCGTCCTCGCCGAGCGGCGGCCACCCCTGCGACCAGCGGTGCAGCATCGCGTTGCCGGCATAGACGAGATAGGTCGGGTTGTTGGGCTCCAGTTCCACCGCGCGCAGCAGCAGCGATACCGCTTCGGCATTGTCGCTCTCGGTCTGCGACAGGTGCATCGGCAGCGCCCTGAGGTAGAGGTCGTACCCCTCGACGCTGTCCGGCCGCTCCCGCCGAGAGCGCTCGATCTCGGCCCAGCGGATCGTCGGCTCGACGATCGACGCCACCGTGGCCGTGATCCGGTCCTGGAAGTCGAACACGTCCTCGAGCGTTCCGTCGAACTTGTCGGCCCACAGGTGCGCCCCCGTCGCCGCGTCGATCAGCTGCGCGGTGATCCTGAGCCGCTGTCCCGCCTTCCGCACGCTGCCCTCGAGGAGGTAGCGCACGCCCAGCTCGCGCGATACCTGGCGCACGTCCACCGCCCGGCCCTTGTAGACGAAGCTCGAATTGCGGGCGATGACCGCGAAATCCTTGAAGCGCGAGAGCGCGGTGATGATGTCCTCCACCACCCCGTCGGCGAAATATTCCTGCTCGGAATTGCCCCCCATGTTGTCGAAGGGCAGCACGGCGACCGATGGCCGCCGCGGCTCCACCGTCACCCCGTCGGGGAGTCGCGCGCGCTTGCCCGACGCGGCCGTCATCACCTCGAACACCCGCACCGGCCGGGCGATGTTCTTCAGCCGTTTCTCGCCCAGGTCGCGGAACACCGCCTTCATGCGGTCGCGCACTTCCTCGTGCACCTTGCCCGAAACGTAGACGCCGCCCGGCTCGGCGATCGATTGCAGCCGCGCCGCGATGTTGATGCCGTCGCCGTAGATATGGGCCTCGTCGTGCACCACGTCGCCCTGGTTGATGCCGACGCGGAACAGCATGCGGCGGCCCTCGGGCACGGCCACGTTGCGCTCGGCCATCAGCGCCTGCATCGCGAGCCCGGCCTCCACGGCCGACACGGTGCTGCCGAACTCCGCCACCAGCCCGTCGCCGGCGAGATCGACCACGCGGCCGCCATGCCGCGTCAGCACCTCGATGACCGCGGTCTGATGCCCCTTGAGCGCCGAAATCGCCCCCGATTCATCGGCCCCGACCAGGGCACTGTACCCAGCGATGTCTGCGCACAGCACCGCCGCCAGGCGGCGCGACAAAACCTGATCCATTTCCGCGTCCTAGGGGAGACGCCCGCCCCCGTCCAAAGGTAAAGCGTTGGATCGTTAGTGGGAAGTAGAAAGCGTGTGTCAGCTGCCTTTCGGCACAAGCCGGAAATCCGGCAGCTCCCGGAGCCCGAGCTCCGGCCCCGCCGGCGAGTACACGACGAACAACTGCATCGGCCCGCTCCCGGTATTGAGCGTCGAGTGGAATCGACTCTCCGGTACGAACACCGTGCATCCCGGTCCCACCTTCTGCACCACCGGCTCCCCCTCCGGCGTCTCCACCATCTGCTCGCCTTCGCCCGAGATCACGAAGATGATCTCCTCGGCTCCCGGATGGTTGTGCCGCGCATGGCCCTGGCCCGACGGCAGGTCCACCACCCCGCCGCTGAACCGCTTCGCCCCGTTCACCTCCGGCGCCACCGTCAACGCCAGCCGCCCCCAGTCGAACCCGAACGCACTCACGTCCTTGGGATAGACGAAGTTGTTCTCAGCCATGGCTTTTTCCTCCTCAATGCGTGCGGGCGTTGTGCCTGTCCCGCCCCCCCACAGCCTCCGGCGATCCCCCGTGCTTGCACAGGTAAGAATCCCTCTCGCCCTCGGCGTGTCTTCTCTTCATAGTCACCAAGTCCGTCGGTGATCCTCACCCGTGAAACGGGGGAGGGGGACCGCCCGGCAGGGCGGTGGAGGGGGCGGTCCAAACGCCAACGCCTGCACGAAACCTCTCTCCAAAGCCGACCTCTCCCTGATCTCCACCGCAAAGCGGGGGAGGGGGACCAGCCGCAGGCTGGTGGAGGGGGCGTCCGGCAAACCCGACCACTACCCTCCCGTCCGCAACCCCTTGAACCCCTCCACCTGCGCCTTGATCGCCACCTCCACCGGCAGGCGCTCCATCGAACTCGCCCCGTAGAACCCGTGGCATCCCTTCACGCGGCTCAGCACATACCGCGCGTCCTCCGGCATCGCGATCGGCCCCCCGTGACACAGCACGATCACATCCGGTTTCACGCTGCGCGCGGCCGCCGCGATGGCCTCGATCTCAACGCAGCACGTATCGAGCGATTTCGCTGCCTTGGCCCCGATTGCCCCGCCGGTCGTCACCCCCATATGCGCGACCACGATGTCCGCCCCCGCCCCCGCCATTGCCCGGGCCTCATCGCGATTGAACACATAGGGCGTCGTCAGCAGGTCCTGCCGCGCCGCCTCGGCGATCATGTCCACTTCGAGCCCGTACCCCATGCCGGTCTCCTCGAAGCTCACTCGCATCACCCCGTCGAAGAGCCCGATCGTCGGAAAGTTCTGCACGCCCGAGAACCCCATGGCCTTGAGCTCGGCCAGGAACTGGGGCATCAGCACGAACGGGTCAGTGCCGTTCACCCCCGCCAGCACCGGCGTATGCTTCACCACCGGCAGTACCTCGACCGCCATTTCCTTGACGATCTCGTTGGCGTTTCCATAGGCCAGCAGCCCTGCAGCTGACCCGCGCCCCGCCATCCGGTAGCGCCCCGAATTGTAGATGATGATCAGGTCGATCCCGCCGGCCTCCTCGGCCTTGGCGGAGATGCCGGTGCCCGCGCCGCCGCCCACGATGGGTACGCCGTTCGCCACCATGTCATGGAATTTGCTGAGGATTTCGCTGCGCGCGATCCTGCCCATGCCGCCTGTCTCCCACGCCGCCCGCTCGGCGGTCTTGCCCTCTCTCGCGCTCTTTCTGGCATTCCTCGCACCACGTTGCCAAGCATTTTGAGATGTGCGTATCATTTCGATATGGACGTCTCAGAACCAGACGAGCAACCTGGCTCCTCCGAACGCGGCCCCAAGGCGCGCACGCGCAAGCTCATGCTCGAAACCGCCATTGCGCTGATGCAGGGGGGACAGACCCCGTCGGTCAGCGCCGTAGCCGAGGCCGCCGAAGTCTCGCGCGCCACCGCCTACCGCTATTTCCCGAGCCAGGCCGCACTGGTCCACGCCGTGGTCGACGAGGCGCTCGGCCCGATCCTGGGCTGGGCGTCCGACAGCGGGGAGGCCGGACCGCGCGTCGCCGACCTCATCGACAGCTCCATGCCGCGCATCCTCGAGTTCGAGGCCACCTTCAAGGCGGCGCTGAAGCTCTCGCTCGAGCAATGGGCCGAGCGCCAGGCTGGTACCCTAGGCAGCGAGCCCGCCTTCAAGCGCGGCCATCGTGTCGATCTGCTGCAGCAGGCCATCGCCCCGTTGCGCGGCACGCTGCCCGAGCCGCAGTTCCGGCGCCTCGCCCAGGCGCTTTCGCTCACCTACGGTCTCGAGGTGCTGATCGTCCTCAAGGACATCTGGGGCCTCGCCTTCGACGAAACGCGCGATGTCGCGCTCTGGGCCGCCGACGCCCTGGTGCGCGCGGCCATCGCCGAGGCCCATGGCGGGACGTCCGGGAAACTTGCGGGAAACACCGGGGCCATGACGGCCTGGGATTGATTGAAATGCTAGCATGTTAGCTTGACGAGCGAGCTGAAACGTAGAAGTCTCAACAGTAACGCACTGATCTTGAGGAGAGGATTTGAGTGCGACGGGCGCTGAGGGGCGCCGCCTTCCGGTCGATCGGCAGTCTTGGGAGAGGCTGCGCAAATCCCGGGGTGAAGGGAAGAAGGTTTCCCTGCGTCGCCAGACGGAACGGCCGGTGATCCGGGGCTGAGGGGCCCGCAACGATTTCCGGTTCGCTGCTGCAATGCCCCCGGCACGGAGGAGGGGCGTCGGCCAGGTCATTGCATCGTCAATGCCCGGGCTGTCGTAGCGCTAGAGGGAGGGAACCATATGCGCACTGTTACCAAGGGCATTCTGGCCGGCTTGGGCCTGATGCTTGCGTCGAGCACATCCGTGCTCGCGCAGGAACTGACGATCTTCTGGGCCGAATGGGATCCGGCCAACTACCTGCAGGAACTGGTGAACCAGTACGAGGCCGAGACCGGCGTCAAGGTCACCGTCGAAACCACGCCCTGGGGTGATTTCCAGACCAAGGCGTTCACCGAGTTCAACGCTCAGGGCTCCGCCTACGACATGATCGTCGGCGATAGCCAGTGGCTGGGCGCCGCCTCGGAGGCCGGCCACTACGTCGACCTCACCGATTTCGTCAAGGAGAATGGCGTCCTCGACAAGATGGCGCCCGCCACCATGAAGTTCTACGCCGAGTACCCCGGCAACTCCGGCAAGTACTGGTCGATCCCGGCCGAGGGCGATGCCGTGGGCTGGGCCTACCGCAAGGACTGGTTCGAGGATCCGACCGAAATGGCCAACTTCAAGGCCAAGTACGGCTACGATCTGGGCGTGCCGAAAAATTGGCAGGAACTCACCGACATCGCCGAGTTCTTCCACCGCCCGGACCAGAACCGCTACGGCGTGGCCATCTATACCGACAACTCCTATGACGCCATGGCCATGGGCTTTGAGAACGCGCTGTTCTCTTTCGGTGGCGAACTGGGCGACATGTCGACCTACGAGGTCGACGGCTTCATCAACGGCCCCAAGGCCGTCGCTGCCCTCGATGCCTACAAGAAGCTCTACAGCTTCACGCCTCCGGGCTGGGCCAAGACCTTCTTCGTCGAGAACAACCAGGCCATCACCGAAAATCTCGCGGCGATGTCCATGAACTATTTCGCCTTCTTCCCGGCGCTGATCAACGAAGCGTCCAACCCGAACGCCGCCAATACCGGCTTCTTCGCCAACCCGCCCGGTCCGGATGGCGACCAGTATGCGGCACTCGGCGGTCAGGGTATCTCGATCGTCTCCTACAGCCAGAACCAGGAAGAGGCGTTCAAATTCCTCGAATGGTTCATCAAGGACGAGACCCAGAAGCGCTGGGCTGAACTGGGTGGCTACACCTGCTCGGCTGCCGTGCTCGAGTCCGAGGAGTTCCGCAATGCCACGCCGTACAACGAAGCCTTCTACCAGACCATGTTCAAGGTGAAGGACTTCTGGGCCGTGCCGGAATATGCCGAGCTCCTGACCCAGCTCAACCAGCGCGTCTATCCGGCCATCGTCGCCGGCGAGGGCACCAGCCAGGAGACCCTCGACGCACTGGCCGCCGACTGGAAGGAAACCTTCGCCAAGTACGGCCGCGGTCCGGCGTAAGCCGAACCAGCAGTCAGTGATCC
>JAEYTN010000192.1 GCA_023433985.1 Pseudomonadota bacterium
CGGGGTAAATGGTCAGGCCGTGCTCGCTGGTGACCGGGCGACCGCCTTCGCTCAGGGTGACGATGGTGGCGAGGTTGGTGCGGTTCCAGGCATCGACCACGAGGCCCAGCGAGACTTCGTCGACGCCATCGGTGAGGGGCACGCCGACGGTGTTGCGGCGCCAGAAGCTCACCGTGTTGCGGATGAAGGTCTTCTTGTGCTCGGGCGTGAGCTCGAAGGCGGCGGAATCGTGCCGGGCATCCCAGCCGTCGACGCCGAGATCGGCGGCCGTGCGGGCGGCGGCGTCGGGGCCGCCGATGGCTTCGACCAGCGCCAGCATGATGGGGATGTTGGCAGTGATGCCGGTGGAAGTGGCGACGCCGTCGTCGACGACGTAGCGGCGGTCGGGAACCCACTCCATGCTGGGGTGCCTGTCGCGCAGTTCGGCAACGGTGCTCCAGTGCGAGGTGGCCCGACGACCATCGAGCAGGCCAGCCGTGGCCAGCATGCGGGCGCCGTTGCAGATGCCGACAATCGTCGCGCCCTTGTCGCGCTGAACGCGGAGCCACGCGGCGATGAAGGGATCGGTGCCGGGGTCCATGGCGGGGACCACGACGTAGTCGGCGCCCTCGGGGTAGCGGGCGTCGAAGGCGGCGAAGGTGGATTGCGGGTCGACGGCGAAGCCCGGATAGAGCCGCACCCGCTCCGGCTTTTCGGCGAGCACCGCGACATCGGCCACATCGGCGCGGCTCAGCACGCCATAGGCGGAGAGAAAGTCGGAGACCTCGGTGCCGGAGTTGAGCGTCGCGATCGCGATGACGGGGCGCTCGCGCCTGTGCGGCCGGAGCCCCTCGATCAGCGCCGCCTGCTCGTCGGCGGCGACGGGGCCCGGCAGCGGACGGGGCGTGGCGGGGGCGCCGGGAGCGAGGATCAACGTCGCTGCCACGGCGGCAACGAGCACGAGGGCAGCAATGCCGCCGAGGACGATGGCACGGGTTTGCATTCGGTCTCTCCTTCAGCTGGGCAATGCCTTCGGAGGCATGCCGGTTCTGTCGGATGACCTTGTCGACCTTCCCATGATGGGAAGGTCAAGCGGTTATTTTCCGGTTGCCGCCGCTGCTGGCTGCGTGTCGGCGTAGCCCGGATCGGCGATGACCGGCAGGCCGTTGTTGAGGCGGGCGTCGCGGAGCTGGTCGCGGGTATTGCGCATCAGATCGGTAACGAAGCGACGGACGATCTCGAGTTCCTCGGGGGAGTAGGACTCGATGACCTTGCGGTTCATGTTGCGGAAGTAGTCGCGCACATTGTCGAGCCCGGCCTCGCGGGTGGCCGGACCAAGCGACAACAGGACGCCGCGCCGATCGGTGGGGTTCGGGTGGCGCTCGACGAAGCCGCCGGCCTCAAGCCGGTTGAGCATGATGGCGGTGGCGCCGCTGGTGAGCCCCAGATGCTCGGAGACGCCCTTCGGCGTTGCCTTCGGGCCGGCCGCGCGCAGGAAATAGAGGCACATCAGGTCGGACTGGTTGATCCCGGCGCGCTCGGCCAGCCAGCGGTAAACATGCGTGAGCTCGTTGGTGGCAATCGGCGCCATCGTCGCGTGGTATCCACTCTCGGACCACCACGCGCCCTTCGCCAGCGGCGCCTCGGTGACGGCACAGGTGACGCAGGTGGGCCGGCGTTTCGGGACCGGTCAAGCATGTGCTGATCGCCGACAACGCCGAGGTGAAGGCCGGGCAGCCGCTGTTCGAGATCGACGACACGACGTTCCGGATGGACGTGGCGCAGGCCCGGGCCCAGCTCGACCAGGCGATCAACAGCGTGGCGTCGGGGGTAGCCGCCATTCCCGCGGCGGAGGCCAAGGTGGCGCAGACGGAGGTGGCCCTGATCAACGCGGCGCAGGAACGCGAGCGCTCGCAGAAGCTACTCGACAAGGGTCTGCTGGCGCAATCGAAGTTCAACACGGTGGACGCCAGCTACCAGACGGCGCTGCTGAACGTGGAGGCTGCCAAGGCCGACCTCGAGCGGGTGAAGGCTTCGGCCAGCACGGCGGACAGCGACAACCCGAATGTGCGCACCGCCCAGGCAGCGCTCGACAAGGCCGAGTTCGCGCTCGCCCAGACGACCGTGGTGGCACCGGCCGACGGCTATGTCACCAACCTGTCGCTGGCCGAGGGGCAGTTCGTGGCCGCGGGCACGCCGACGCTCACCTTCATAAACCCGGCAACCGCGATGGTGATTGCCGACCTCCGCGAAAACCAGCTGGTCAATGTCCAGCCGGGCGACAAGGCCGTGGTAATGTTCGAGGCGGCGCCGGGACGGCAGTTCGAGGCGACGGTGGACAGCATTGCCTGGGGCATCAATTCGGGCCGCACCTCGGCGAACGGCCTGGCCCAGCCTTCGACCGACACGCGCTGGTTTCCGCCGGCGCGGAAGATCCCGGTGCGCGTGACCGTGGACGACCCCGACGCGCTGCCCGGCAATATCCGCCTCGGCTCGGAAGCGAGCGTGCTGATCGTGCCCGACGACGGCATCATCCCGACCATCGGCCGCGCCCTGATGGGGTTCGGCGGCATGATGTCGGGTTTCAACTGAGGCCGGCTTCAAATGGAAGAGCTGCCGCGGGTAAACCCCGACGAAGACCCCTACCTCGCGCTGCGCACCGCGCTGGCGGTGATGCTGTGCCTGCTCCTGGCCGAGCCGCTCGGCATCACCATGCCGATGCTGCCGGCGCTGATGGTGATGAGCATCATGTCGAACCAGCGCGGGGCGCTGAACCCGCGTACCTTCGCGGCACCGATCATCATGCCGGTCATCGCGGTGGTGTTCAGCTGGGTGGCGGCGGCGACGATCAGCGAGCCGCTGCTGTTCGTGATCGTGAACCTGCTGCTGGCGGTGGGAGGCCTGGCGCTGATGCTGCTCCGCGGCTCGCGCGGCGGCATGATGCTGACGGTGTTTCCACTGATGATGGCGATGTCGGCCCTCTACAACGACCAGGTGCTGGTGCTGATGCGCGACAGCATGGTGTGGGGCGGCGTGGCGATGGGCATCGCCATTGTGGCGCTGAACCTGATGTTTCCGCCCACGACCAAGCGCGTGCATGTGGAAGTGGTGCAGCCGCTGGTTTCGAAGCAGGCCGGGCGGCACCTCCTGATCCGCTGCGCGGTGTACATCCCGATCCTGCTGCTGATCTTCGCTTCGGGCGACCTCAACATGCTGATCGTGCCGATCATGGTGCTGTTCGTGGTAGCCGAGCCGCGGCGCGGCACGCAGATGCACCAGGTGATCGACCGTGGCGGAGGGACGATAGTTGGTGCGCTGCTGGCGACTGCGGCGCTGACGATCTACAGCGTGGTGCCCGACCAATGGGTGCTAATCCTCGGTTGCGGGGCGATCACCTATTTCCTGATCGACGGGATGACCACCGGCTAGCAGCGGCCGCTGCTCTACCAATATACCTGCTCGGCCGCGCTGGTGATGATCCTGTCGTCGACAACAGGTGCGCTTAGCCCAATGACCCGCGGCGCGCTGGAGGTGGTGCTGCAGCGCGTGGTGCTGACCAGCGCCGCGATGCTGGGCGCGATCCTGCTGCTGGCGCTGCTCGAAGCGAGGTTCCTCGACCCGGAGGAAGAGCCTGCCCCGGCGCAGGTGCAGGCCGCGGCCTGATCCCCTAGTCCAGCCCCAACGGATCGGGGTCGAGCGGCCAAATGGGGCGCGGAATCTGCCGGAACGGGATGCTGGCCCAGTCGGGCGGGCAGGCGCCGGGGGTGGCGACGTAGAGCTGGCCGCGGACCAGCGGCGCGAAGATGTCGGTGTGGCGGTAGAGATTCTTGAGGCCGATCACCTGCTTGCCTTCCAGCACGATACCGTGGCGGGTGAACATGGTGGGCGAGAAAACGCCCGAGCGCTTGGTGTTGAGCAGAACTTCGATGCCGTTGACGCGGATGACCGCCACATCGCCGATGGGGACCTTTTCGTTGCTCAACTGGTCCTGCCAGGTGTTGCGGGCCAGGTGCAGCACCTCGGCTTCGACATCGAGACAGGGGCCGGAATGGGGCTCGAACTTGCCACCGATGCGGAGCTTCAGTTTCGCGCCGACGCCGACGGAAAAGCAGATGCCGACGGCGAGCGGATCCCAGAGCGGGCCGTAGGTGGCGTTGGTGATGCCGGCCTCGATGAGGGCGCGAAGCATGTGGGTGGTGTCGCCGGGGCCGCCGCCACCGGTCTGGTCAGACGTATCGGCAAGGAGGAGCGGCTTGTCGCCCGGCTTCTTCGCCTCCGCGATGGCGTCGGCGAGGGGGACGAAGGGGAGCGTCGCCTCGGCGCGGATAGCGTAGAAGCGGCGACCGAAATCCTCGGCGGCGCGGCGCGCGATCTCGGGGTCGCGGTCGGCGATGGCCAGCATCCTGGCGCCGGCATGGGGCACGTCCGCCCAGGGAAAGCCGTGGTTGAGCGAAAGAGAGAGGATGCCGTCCTTGCCCTCAGCGGCGAACATTTCGTCGACGAAGCCGGGCATCGGGCCCTGCCGCGTGGTGGGGAAAAGGCCCATGGTCTTGCAGTCGAAAAGCGCCATCACCGGCTCGATTTCGCCTTCGAGCGTGCGCCGCATGAGGGTGAAGAGATCGTCGGCGCGCTCGGCATAGTCGATGTGCGGATAGGCCTTGTAGAAGACGATGAGGTCGGTGACGTCGACGAGGCGATGGTCGAGATGGGCGTGGAGGTCGAGTTCGACGCCGATGCGGACGTTCGGGCCAACCTGCTGGCGCATGCGGGCGACGAAATCGGCCTCGCAGTCGTCGTAGCCGTCGGCGACCATGGCGCCGTGGAGGAACATCAGCACCGCATCGACCGGGCCGGCGGCGGCGAGATCGGCGAGGATGCGGTCGCGCATCGCCTCGTAGGCGGAGCGGACGGTGGGGCCGGCCGGCTCGGCGAAGGCGAAGAGGCTCTGCACCACCTCCCAGCCCAGCGCCTCGGCGCGGGCGAGCCAGGTCTGCGCCGGCTTCGCCCAGGGGCTGCCGGGAATGGAGCCGATGTCGCCCTCGTTCCAGAAGCCGTTGCGGAAATTGTCGAGCCCGGTCGGAAACGACGCGAAGGTGTTGGTTTCGGTGCCGAGCGTGGCGATGAACAGGCGCATGGGTTCCCCTCCCATATGCGGGAGGTGAGCCCCGGGCGCGTGGACGCCCCCTCCACCACGCTGCGCGTGGTCCCCCTCCCCCGCTTTGCGGTGGAGGATCACCCTCCACGTTGCCGCCCACCATACGACCTTCGTCGGCGATTGCCATGAGCCGCCGAGGCTGCTCTGTTGCCGAAAAAGGATACGGGAGGCAGTGGCGTGGGGGAGCTTTCGTTCGAGAAGTCGGCGGCGGCGATTGCCGAGGCCGGGCAGTGGATTGCGGGCGGGGTGAACAGCCATTTCCGCATCGGCATGGCGCCGGGGCCACTGGTGTTTACGCATGGCGAGGGGCCATACCTGTTCGATGCCGATGGGAACCGGCTGATCGACTATTACGGCGGCATGGGCGCCATGGTCCTGGGGCACAACCCGGCGCCGGTGCGCGAGGCGGTGAAGGCGCAGGTCGACAAGGGGATTTTGTTCGCCGGGCAGTCGCCGATCGAGGCCGAGGCGGCGAAAATCCTCTGCGAACGCATCCCGTCGGCCGAACGGATCCGCTTCGGCTCGTCGGGCTCGGAAGTGGCGCAGGCGGCGATGCGGCTGATGCGGGCGGCCACCGGGCGGCGGACGATCATCAAGTTCGAAGGGCACTATCACGGCTGGTTCGACAACATCCTGTGGTCGACCGCCCCTGCCCTCAACGCGGCCGGTCCGGAGGAGGCACCGGTGCCGGTGGCGGGCAGCGTCGGGCAGCATCCAGCCGAGGCCGACGGCATCGAGGTGATGGGTTGGAACGACCTCGGCCGGCTCGAGGCGCGGCTCGCGAAGGGCGACGTCGCGGGCGTCATCATGGAGCCGGCGATGTGCAACCAGGGGGCGATGCGGCCGGCGCCGGGCTATCTCGAAGGGGCGCTGGCGGCGTGCCGGGCGAATGGTTCGATCCTCTGCTTCGACGAGGTGATCACCGGGTTTCGCCTCGGCGCGGGCGGGGCGCAGGAACTGTTCGGGGTGACGCCGGACATTTCGATCTTCGCCAAGGCGATCGCCAACGGTTTTCCGGTGGCGGCCATCGTCGGACGGGCCGACCTGATCGACCTGTTCGCAACCGGCGGGGTGCTGCATGGCGGCACGTTCAACGCGCAGCCGGTAGCGCTCGCCGCCATGGTGGCGACACAGCAGGCACTGACGCCGGAGCACTTCGCAGAGACAGGGAAGCGTGGGCAGCGGCTGCAGGACGGGGTGCGCGAGGCGCTGGCGGAGGC
>JAEYTN010000547.1 GCA_023433985.1 Pseudomonadota bacterium
GCTTGGAACTATCCCAGCCGCGGCACGAACACCGGCTTCGGCCGCGACAGGTAGATCACCGCCAGCGCCAGCGCCGGAAACACCGCCGCCACGAGCCCAAGCTCGTCGATCGACAGGTGCTCGAGCACCAGCCCGCCGACCACTGCGCCGAGCGCCGTCCCGAGGTAGAGGAACGAGGCGTTGAGCGACAGCGCCAGCGGCGCCGAACTCGGCGACAGCGCCACCACCCGGCTCACCTGCCCCGGCACGAACATCCAGCCCGCGACGCCCCAGAGCACCATGAAGGCGAAATAGACCGGCATCACCGTGTCCTGCGGCAGCGCCGCGACCGGACCGAGCAGCAGCAGGAACGCGATGTTCAGCACCGCCGCGACCGTCACCGTCGTCCGCGCCCCGACCCGGTCGGACAGTTGCCCGCCGAGCGGATTGCCGAGCGCCGCACCCAGCCCGTAGGCCAGCATCACGAAGGGCAGCAAGCCGGCATCGAGACCCATCAGTTGCGTCGTCACCGGCCCCAGGTAGATGAACGCGGCGAACGGACCGGCCATGTAGAGCAGGATCGTCAGCAGCGCCGGCAGCAGCCCGGGCACGGTCAGCACGCCCAGCCGCTCGCCCAACCCGCGCCGGTCTCCCTTGATGCCGTGCGGCAGCATCGCGTAGATGGCGACGGCCGTCAGGACGCCGACCCCCGCGATGGCGAAATAGGTCCCGCGCCACCCGGCGAAGCCCGACAGGAACGCCCCGATGGGCGCGCCCAGCGCCACCGCCATCGTCGTGCCGGCCACCACGGTGGACACTGCCCGCCCCCGCCGCTCCGGCGTCGACAACGTCACCGCCGCCGCCTGCGCCGTCGCCGCATAGAGCCCGGCCGATGCCGCGATTATCACCCGCCCCACCAGCAGCATCGCGTAGCCGGACGACAGCGCCGCCAGCAGCGCGCCCACCGCGAACACCACCGCTACCGTGGCCAGCAGCGGCCGCCGGTCGAACCGGCCGGTCATCGCCGACAGCACCGGCGCACCCACCGCGTAGGCAATGGCATAGGCGAAAACCAGGTAGCCGGCCTGCGTGATCGTCACGCCGCTGTCGGCCGCGATGGCCGGCAGGAGCGTGGCGATCACGAAGCCCTCGACGCCCACGGCAAATGTGCCGAGCGCGAGCCAGATGAGCCGCGTGTCCATGTCGTGATCCTTAGTTCAATGGTTGTTGAACAAATGAACCTCGACCCGCCTCCCGTCAACCCCTGGTTCAACGCTCATTGAACTTTACGGCCGTTTGGCCTATGTCATCTGCCATGAGTGAAGTGCATAACGGCCCGGCCCATAACCCGCTGCCGCACCCCGATGCGGATCAGATCAGCCTGCCCAATGTCCTGGCCACCCTGGGCGACCAGACGCGTCTCGCCATCATCGGTACGCTGGCGCGCTGCGAAGGCACCGGCATGGTCTGCGGCCAGTTCACCGAGCTCGCGAGCAAGACGGCTATCAGCTACCACGTCGCCAAGCTGCGCGAAGCCGGCGTCGTCAACGTCACCCCCGAAGGCACCCGCCGCCGCGTCGCCCTGCGCCGCGCCGACCTCGACGCCCGCTTCCCCGGCTTCCTCGACTCGATCATCTCCAGTACGCGTGATCTCGCCGTACCCGGGCTGATCGAGGAAACCGAGTGAGCCTCACCTACCGCAAGGCCGTCGAGGCCGACCTCCCCTTCATCGTCACACTGATCACCGAGGACTCGGTGCGCGTCACCAATGACAAGCCCGACGAGCCGTTCCACCCGCGCTACGTGGCCGCCCTGCGCGAGCTCGACGCCGATCCCAACCAGTTGATGATCGTTGCCCTCCTCGACAGCGAAACCGTCGGCACCCTGCAACTGACTTTCATCCCCGGCATCGCCGCCCTCGGGACGAAGCGCTGCTTGGTCGAGGCGGTGCACATCGCTCCCGCCCACCGCAATAAGGGCCTCGGCACGCAGATGATCGAATGGGCCATCGCACAGGCCCGCGAGCGCGGCTGCGGCATGGTGCAGCTGACCTCGAACAAGATGCGGCTCGATGCCCACCGCTTCTACGAGCGGCTGGGCTTCCTCAAGAGCCACGAAGGCTTCAAGTACTACCTCTGAGCCGTCCTCAGCGTCACGGCGGTGACATCGGGGCGCTCGCCCAGCTGCGCAATTTCGTGCGGCCCGAAGCCGTCGGCGTCATTGACGTGAAGCTTCACGTTGATCTTGCGCAAGCCGAGAACCTCTTCGAACCCGCCATACTCGCCGGCCACCAGCAGCGGCGCCGACGGATCGAAGGTTTCCAGCATGGCGATGACGTCGCCCACGGTCAGGCCAGTGTGGTGCGGCGCCTTGGTGTCAAGGCGGCTCTCAAGAACGTCGAGCACGGTACGCGTCTTTCGAAAAGATTGCCCGCGGTAATCTTTGCTTAGGGATTGGCTACCGCGCACCCCGCAAATTGGGGGATTCGCCGCGTAAATCTTTGTCCTGGATCAAAAATGCTGAAGCCTGGCCACCAGATGGCCGAGCTCCGCCTGCTTGCGGATCCCCAGCTTGTCGTAGACCGTCTTCAGC
>JAEYTN010000618.1 GCA_023433985.1 Pseudomonadota bacterium
ATCTTCTTCCGGGTGATCCTGCCGCAGCTCCGCCTCGCCATCTGCGGCGGCGCACTGCTCATCGGCCTTCACCTTCTCGCCGAGTACGGCCTCTACGTGCTGATGCGCTATGACACATTTGCCACGGCCATCGTCGACCAGTTCCAATCGGTGTTCAACGGCCCCGCCGCCAACCTGCTCGGCGGCGTGCTGATCCTGCTCTGCTTCGCCTTGCTGGGCCTCGAATCCTTCGTCCGCGGCAATGCCCGCTACGCCCGCGTCGGCACCGGCGCCGCCCGAGCCGCGACCCGCTGGAGCCTGGGCCGCACCACCCTTCCCGCGCAGATACTCCTAGCCGCCGTGGTCCTGCTCTCCGTCGGCGTACCGATCTTCACGCTCACCCGCTGGCTGGTCCTCGGCGGCACCGAAATCTGGAAGCTCGGCAATATCCTCCCTGCCCTCGGCCAGACCTTCTTCCTCGCCCTCGCTGGCGCCGGCCTCGCCATTCTCGCCGCCCTGCCCGCGGCATGGCTGTCGGTTCGCGCACCCAGCCGCGCCTCCCGCCTCATCGAGGCCTCGCACTACTATGTCGGCGCCCTGCCCGGCGTCATCGTCGCCCTCGCCCTCGTAACCATCACCGTACGGGTCGCGCTTCCCCTCTACCAGACCATGGCGACACTGCTGCTCGCCTACCTGCTGATGTTCCTGCCCCGCGCCATGGTCGGTCTCCGCGCCTCTATCGCGCAGGCGCCGGTGGAACTCGAACGCGCCGCGCAAAGCCTCGGCAAGCCGCCGCTCGTCGCCGTGTGGCAGACGACCGTCCGCCTCGCCGCCCCCGGCGCCTTCGCTGCGGGCGCACTGGTGGCGCTCGGCATCGCCAACGAGCTGACCGGCACGCTGATGCTGGCGCCCAACGGCGTCCGCACCCTCGCCACCCGCTTCTGGGCCTACACTGCCGAACTCGACTTTTCCTCGGCCGCGCCCTATGCGCTGCTGATGGTGCTCCTGTCCCTGCCGCTCGTCCTGCTGCTCCGGCTCGAAGCCGACCGGGTGGCGAAATGACCCTGCTCGAACTCAAGGCCGTCTCGAAGCGCTACGGCGACCACCTCGCCCTGCGCGCGGTGAACCTCTCCGTCCCAGCCACCAGCCGGACCGCCATCGTCGGCCCCTCTGGTTCCGGCAAGACCACGCTGCTCCGCATCGTCGCCGGTTTCGAGACCCCGGACACCGGCCAGGTGCTGCTCGAAGGCCACGACCTCACCCGCATACCGGCGCATCGCCGCGGCATCGGCTACGTAGCGCAGGAGGGCGCGCTCTTTCCGCACCTCTCCATCGCCGAGAACATCGGCTTCGGCCTCGAACGCTCGGACCCGTCGCGCCGCGTCCGCATCACCGAACTTATGGACCTCGTCGGCCTCCCCGCCACCATGCGCGACCGCCGCCCGCACGAACTCTCGGGCGGCCAGCAGCAGCGCGTCGCCCTCGCCCGCGCCCTTGCGCGCAAGCCGAAGCTGATGCTGCTCGACGAACCCTTCTCCGCCCTCGACGCCGGCCTCCGCGAGGCCATGCGCGACATGGTGGGCGACGCGCTCAAGTCCGCCGGCATCGCCTCCATCCTCGTTACCCACGACCGCGCCGAAGCCCTGAGCTTCGCCGACCACCTCGCCATCATGCGCGATGGCGCCCTGATCCAGGCCGGCACGCCCGAAACCCTCTACCGCCAGCCGGCGGATGCGATGACCGCGCGCTTCCTCGGCGACGCGCTGATCATCGACGCCGACATCGAGGACGGCCGGGCGCTTTCGATCTTCGGCCCAATCGAGACCAATGCCGCCGGCGCCAACGGCCGCGCCACGATCATGCTCCGCACCGAGCAGATCGCCGTCACCCCGCTCGACAAGGCCGCGAACAGCAACGGCCCCACCGGCCGCGTCCTCAGCCAGTCCTTCCACGGCGCCCGCTGCCGCCTCGTCGTCGAAGCCATGTGGCGCCCAGACGAAGGCGGCGACAGTCGCAACCTCACCGTCGAGACATCGTCCCTCACTGCCCCCCAGGTCGGCGCCGTCGTCCGCCTCGACATCATCGGCCCCGCCCACGTCCTGACGCGGGACGACGAGTAACCGTCCGACTACCGGATCGAGTGCAGCCGCTCCTCCAGCGTCTGCGCCTCCTGCTCCTGGGTGAAGCGCACCGCGAACCCCACGTCGAGCCAGCGCACCACCCGGCCCACCACCGTGCCGAGGGCCAGCGGCGTCTCGATCTCCGGCTGGATATCGGCCGAGACCGCCGCACCCGAGCGCGACATGTCGATGATCAGGCACTCCAGCGTCTGCCCATCGGCAAACACCAGCTGCGAACGCGGATCGCGCGGCATCACCCGCTTGTGCTCGCGCTTGTCGGTAAGGCCGCTGAACGTCTTCTTCTTGTACCAGGCGATGCGCCTCGCGAGCAGTTCACGCTCGTCGTCGCGTGCCTGGATCGCGACCGAGAAGCCTCCGTCGATCAGCCGGTCGACCTTGCCGCGAACCAGCCCGAACGGCTCGAAATTCGCCGAGACCTCCTCGCCCGGATCGCCGGTGACCGGCGCCGAGGCGACCATTGCATTGGGCGAAATGCTCTGCAGCCGGCAGGCGAACACCTGCACGCACTGGGTGCGGTTCCGGCGGCTGGCCAGGAGATAGAGCATGGCCGCGCGCCAAGGAGATGGCGAAGAAGGTAGCCGCTCGAGCTGAGTGGGAGCGAAAGACCCGCGAGATGATCGCCACGCCCCATCAGCGCTCCGATGAAGCGCACATCGCTGGGGCGGGCGGCATTCTGCCCGAAAAGAAGATCCTGCATGGCGTTCTGTCTACAGGTTGGTCCCCGTAGCCATACGCATCGACGCTCAACACGCCGTTGCAGTATCGGTCACACTTGCAGTGACCGCGGCATCATCTGCCTAACCATTGGCTAGGCCCGCCTGGCCTCTTCCTCGCTCGCCGCCGGCTGTCCCGCTGCGTCCTGTGGGCCGGTCCTCAGCGTCAGCCGCCCTTCCAGCGTCTCGAGCTCCTGCAGCTGGATAAACTGCAGCGCGAAGCCGGCGGGAAGCTGCCGCACCACGCGACCCATCACCGATCCCACCGCCGCCAGCGAACCCGGCTTCAGCAGCACGTCCGCGGATACGGCCACGCCCGAGCGCGACATGTCCATGATCAGGCAGTCGAGCTTTCGCCCCTGCCCCAGCGACAGCGTCGCGTTCGGGTCGCGCGGCAGCACCCGCTTGAACTCCCGCCGGTCTTCCACCACCCGCAGCCAGTGCCGCTTGAGCCAGGCGATGCGCGCTTCGAGCGTCTGCCGTTCGGGCCCCTCCAGCTCGAACTCCGCGGCAAAGCCGTTGTCGAGCCGGCGCGTCACCCGGCCGCGCAGCTTGCCCAACTCCTGGAACGAGAGGCTGAGCCGCTCGCCGACGCTGCCGGCCACCGGGGCGCTCAGCACCGCCTCGCGCGCAGAGATGCTGCGCGCCCGGCAG
>JAEYTN010000034.1 GCA_023433985.1 Pseudomonadota bacterium
CCCCTGCGGTGAGCGCCGGCATGCTGATGCCGAGAGCCAGCAGCGCCGCTCCAAGCCGTACGATGTTCCTTCGTTGCATTTCAGACTCCTCCTCTGAATTCCGGTTTGGGTTTGCTTGCGGCCAAAGTCCCTCAACTGCCGCGTCACTCGGTCAGGCGGTCATCCTTTCACTGCACCGATGGTAATGCCGCTGACGAAGTATTTCTGGATGAAGGGGTAGAGCAGCAGGATCGGGCCGATGGCCACGACCGCGCTCGCCATCTTCAGCGTGTTGCTCGGCAGGTTGGTGATGCTGACATTCGAGCCGGCCACCGAATTGCGCAGGGCGTTGGCCGTGTTGATGATGTTGTAGAGGTGGTACTGCAGCGGTTTGAACTCGACCGTGCTGCCGAGATAGAGCGACGACAGGTACCACTCGTTCCAGTAGCCCAGCGCGAGGAACAGCCCGATCGTCGCCAGCGCCGGCTTCATCATCGGCAGGCAGAGCTGGGCGAAGATGCGGAAATCGCCGGCGCCGTCGACCTTGCCGCTTTCGACGATCTCATAAGGGACCGTGCGCATGAAGTTCTTCATCAGGATGATGAGCCATGGCGTCATCAGCAGTTGCAGGAACACCGCCAGGTAGTTGCCGCGGAGCCCCAGGTCGCGGGCCACCCACAGGAAGGTCGGGGCGAGGCCGGCCGAGAACAGCGTGGTGAAGTAGATGAAGAACGAGATGTGGTTGCGGAACGGAAAGTCCTTCCGGTTGAGCGCATAGCCGGTCATCGCGATGATGAAGAGGCCGATCGCGGTGCCGCACACCGTCATCGTCACGGTGACGACGTAGGAGCCGAGGATCTGCCGCGGCGCCTTGAAGATCCACTCATAGGCGGTGAGCGAGAAATCCTTGGGCAGCAGGCCGAAGCCCGTTTTCATGATCGTCGCCTCGGACGAGAATGAGGCCGAGACGATGAGCACGAAGGGCACGAGGCAGAAGAGCGCGAACAGCGTCACCACGATGTAGGAGATCGTCTGCAGGACGATGTCGCTGCGGTCGAGCTTCACCGCGCGCGGCTTGGCCGGCGCGAGGCCCACGCCGCCTTCTCCAACGATGGTATCGATGCGATCGCTCATCAGAACAGCGCGTAGTCCTTGTTGATCCTGCGGACGATCCAGTTCGCCGTCATCACGAGGGCGAAGCCGAACAGCGACTGGTAGAGGCCCACGGCCGTCGAGGTGGTGAAGTTGTTCTGGCTCAGCACCATGCGGTAGACCGAGGTCTCGATGATGTCGGTGGTCTGGAACAGCGAGGCGTTGTTGCCGACGAGGTTCCAGAACAGCCCGAAATTGCCGTGCATGATGCCGCCCAGCGAGAACAGCACCAGGATGATGAAGGTCGGCTTGAGGCTCGGCAGCGTCACGTAGCCGATGCGCTGCCAGGCGGAGGCGCCGTCCACCGTCGCCGCTTCGTAGAGGCTGCGGTCGATGCCCATGATGGCGGCGAAGTAGACGATCGAGCCATAGCCGGTCGACTGCCAGAGGTGGACCATGATGATGATCAGCGGCCAGATGCCGGCGGTCGAGTAGATCTTGATCGGGTCGCCGCCGGTCTCGCGGATCAGGGCGTTGATCGCGCCGGTATCGTAGTTGAGCAGGTTGAAGGCGATCACGCCCACCAGCACCGCCGAGATGAAGAACGGCAGGAACATCGCCGCCTGGCTGATCTTCTTGAAGAAGGTCGAGCGGATTTCGTTGAGCATGATCGCGATGGCGATCTGCAGCAGGTTGCCGAAGATGATGAAGGCGAGGTTGTAGAGGATGGTGTTGCGCGTCAGCAGCCAGAGCTGCCCGGACTTGATCAGGAACTCGAAGTTCTTGAACCCCACGAAGGGGCTGCCGAAAATGCCGTCGCGGTAGTTGAAATTGGTGAAGGCGATCCAGGCGCCCGGCAACGGCATGTAGTTGAAGACGATGAAGAAGAGCATCGCCGGCACGCACATCAGCAGCAGCACCCGGCTGCTCCAGATTTCCCGCAGCAGGGATTTTCGCCGCACGGACGAATCGGTCAGTGACATACCTCGCCCCTCCGCGGTCAGCTGCGGTGTCCTTGCCTGATCATGCTATGCCGCCGGCGCGGCGAGGGCCTGCTGTGCCCTTGCTGCAGGGCGCGCCACCCGGGATGGGCGAAGCTTCACCCGCACATACCCGCCGCGATTGCCAGTAACGCCGCGCAACGCGAGCTTGGTACTGCCTGCATACGGACCCTCCTCCATGCAGCGGCAAAAAATCCGCCGTCAGCGCCTCCACGCTTTGTATTGAGTAAACCGATATTTATCGCCTTGGACAAGCGCCAAAGCTCGAATGCACAGCCCCCTCCATTGCGGCGCCATTTGGGGGGCGGCACGCCAGAGCTTCCGGGTTCGACCTAACCACTACCTAACGGCAGTCGCGGCCGGCCCTACACCATCTTCGCGATGCGCTTCAGCCAGTCCCGGCGCTGGTTCAGGTCGAGGTTCTTCACCCGGTCGATGCGGGTGACGCGCACCGGCGAAACGCCACAGAACTCCATCGTGGCGCGCCGCACCGCATTGAGGTCGCTGTTGCGGTACTGCAGCCAGAGCCAGGCCGAGGGCGCGTCGGAGGTGGTGACGATGTGGCCGGAGCGGCCTTTCAGCAGCTTGTCCCAGAAGGGGTCGGTGTCGTGGTAGCGATAGGCGAATTCCGAGTAGAGGGTGCGGTCGATGAAGCCCTTCAGTAACGCCGGCACGTTGCCCCACCAGACCGGATAGACGATCACCCAGCGCTCGCACCAGCTGAGGTTCGCCTGCGCCGCAATCAGGTCCACCTCGAGCGGCTGCACTCGCCTGTAGCCGTGGTGCAGGATCGGGTCGAAGTCCAGCTCGCCGATATTGTGGCGCCGGATCTCGTGGCCGGCAGCCGTCGCGGCGGCGCAGTAGGCATCGGCAAGGGCGCCGTTGAAACTGTCGGTATCGGGGTGACCGAGAAGGACGTAGATGCGCATGGGCCGGCTCCGTGTCGTGCGCACAGGATGGGCCCCAGAACAGGACAGGCCTTGATCTGGCGCAAGCCTCCGCTCGGGGGTGCCTTGCCGCCGCCGACGCGATACAAGGCTCGGGACAGGTTCAGGCCATACCGGGTGTTTTCGTGAGCTCCATCGATACGGTGGTCCATATTGTCGACGACGAGGAAGCGGTGCGGAACTCGCTCGCATTCCTCCTCACCGCGTCGGGCTTCGCCGTCCGCGTGCACGAGACGGCCACGGACTTCCTTGCCGTCGCGCCGACCATCAGCAATGGCTGCCTCGTCACCGACCTGCGCATGCCCGATATCGACGGCGTCGAGCTGATGCGGCGGCTGCGGGCCGGCAACATCATGCTGCCGACGGTTGTCGTCACCGGGCACGGCGACGTGCAGATGGCGGTCGAGGCGATGAAGAACGGGGCGCTCGATTTCATCGAGAAGCCGTTCTCCAACGCAGTGCTTCTCGACTCGATCGGCCGCGCCGTCAATCGCGCCGCCGAACAGCACCAGTCCGCCGCGGCCGCCGAGCAGATCCGGCAGCGACTCGACACGCTCTCCGAGCGGGAGCGGCAGGTGCTGGGCGGGGTCGTGGCCGGCCAGCCCAACAAGACCATCGCCTTCAACCTCGGCATCTCGCCGCGCACCGTCGAGGTCTATCGCGCCGGGCTGATGGCGAAGATGCAGGCCAAGAGCCTCGCGGAGCTCGTCCGCATGGTCATGGATTCCGGCGCCTCCGTCGACGTGTGACCCCGCCGCCGCGGCCCGGTTGATCTGGATCAAGGCCGGCGCCCAGCCATCCCCTATGCCTCGCCCCGTACCGAAGTCTCAACGGGGGCCGCATTGCGCAATCTTGGCTGGATCATCACACTGGCGGCAGGAGCGCTGTTCACGCTCGTGCTGTCGGGATTGGGGCAGGACGCACTGTTCCGCACCCACATGGGCATCGTCGCGGCGGCGCTGGGCATAGGCGCGATCGTGCTGATGCGGCGGCCGGACCACGTGACGGTGCCCGCTGGCATCGTCGAGGCCGACAAGGCCGGCTACTTCGATGCGCCGATCCGCATGGGTTCGATCCTCACGGTCTTCTGGGGCTGCGTCGGCTTCCTCGTCGGCGTCGTCGTGGCGCTGCAGCTGGCCTTCCCCGACCTCAACGTGCAGCCCTGGTTCAATTTCGGCCGGCTGCGTCCGCTGCATACTTCGGCCGTGATCTTCGCCTTCGGCGGGACGGCGCTCATCACCACCAGCTTCTACGTGGTGCAGCGCACCTCGCGGGCGCGGCTGATCAGCGACAACCTCGCCTGGTTCGTGTTCTGGGGCTACCAGCTGTTCATCCTGATGGCGGCGACCGGCTACGTGCTCGGCATCACCCAGAGCCGCGAATACGCCGAGCCCGAATGGTACACCGACATCTGGCTGACGATCGTCTGGGTCGCCTACCTGGTGCTGTTCATGGGCACCATCATCAAGCGCAAGGAACCCCACATCTACGTGGCGAACTGGTTCTACCTTGCGTTCATCATCACCATCGCCATGCTGCACGTGGTCAACAACCTGGCGGTGCCGGCGAGCCTGCTCGGTTCGAAGAGCTACAGCCTGTTCTCGGGCGTGCAGGATGCGCTGACGCAGTGGTGGTACGGCCATAACGCCGTGGGCTTCTTCCTCACCGCGGGCTTCCTGGGCATGATGTACTACTACATGCCCAAGCAGGCCGAGCGCCCGGTCTACAGCTACCGGCTCTCGATCATCCACTTCTGGGCCCTGATCTTCCTCTACATCTGGGCCGGTCCGCACCACCTGCACTATACCGCCCTGCCCGACTGGGCGCAGACGCTCGGCATGGTGTTCTCGATCATGCTGTGGATGCCCAGCTGGGGCGGCATGATCAACGGCCTCATGACGCTCCGCGGCGCCTGGGACAAGATGCGCACCGACCCCATCATCCGCATGATGGTCATCGCCGTCGCCTTCTACGGCATGTCGACCTTCGAAGGCCCCGTCATGTCGATCAAGTCGGTCAACGGCCTCAGCCACTATACCGACTGGACCATCGGCCACGTGCATTCGGGGGCGCTGGGCTGGAACGGCATGATCAGCTTCGCGGCCGTCTACTTCATGGTGCCGCGGCTGTGGGGCCGCAAGCAGCTCTAC
>JAEYTN010000041.1 GCA_023433985.1 Pseudomonadota bacterium
AGGGCATCGCGGGTGGTCGGCACTTCCATCTCCCGCAGGGTCTGCTTGATGTCGACCAGCCGCTTGAGCCGCCATACGGCACGCACAAACATCGGATCTTCCCCTGTTGCATCAAGACGCATGCAACATGGGGTGATTTGAACGAGAGATGAACCGAGGCGGAAACAGCTCGGATATGCGTAGCGCGCATGACGGTTGTTATGAATGCGTCACGCAGACGACACAGATCGGCCGTGGCCCCTTAGCCGATGGTGCGCTCGAGCAGCGATAGCCAGTTGCCGTGCGCCAGGCGTTCCAGCAAAGGCCGGTCGTAGCCGTGCTGCGCCAGTGCCTCGAACAGCAAAGGCAGGCCGGCGGCAGAGCCGATGGCGTTGGGAATCGTGGCGCCGTCAAAATCGGAACCGAGGCCGACATGCGTCTCGCCGGCCACTTCGATCAGGTGGTCGACGTGGCGCACCATGAATTCGATCCCGGTATCGGGCTCCATCTTGCCATCGGGCCGCAGGAAGCCGGCGGCGAAGTTGAGCCCCACAATGCCGTCGGTGTCGCGGATGGCCCGCAACTGCTCGTCGGTGAGGTTCCTCGGGGAGGGGGTGAGGGCGTGGGCGTTGGAGTGCGTGGCGACAAGCGGCGCGGTCGACAGCTCCGCCACGTCCCAGAAGCCGCGCTCGTTGATGTGCGAGAGGTCGATCAGCACGCCCAGCCGGTTGCAGGCCTCGACCAGTCGCCTGCCGGCCTCGGTGAGGCCGGGGCCGGTATCGGGCGAGCTCGGAAAACGGAACGGAACACCGTGCCCGAAGATGTTGTGCCGGCTCCAGACCGGACCAAGCGAGCGTAGCCCGGCGGCGTAGAGCACCTCGAGGAAATCGAGGTCGGGGTCGATGCATTCCACGCCTTCGATATGCAGCACCGCAGCGAGCGTGCCCCGCGCCATCGCGGTGCGAACCTCTCCGGTGCTGCGGCAAACCGCCACCCGTCCGCCTGAAACGCGCTCGAGTTGCAGCAGCAGCGAAATCATCCGCACGGCGCTCTCGCGAGCCGTTTCCAGCGGAAGCGGGGCCGGCATCGGCACCTCGCCGCCGGTTCCGAGCGCGCTGAAGTCGGGCTTGTCGGGCGAGGGGCAGAACACGGCGAACAGCCCGCCGGCCAAGTGGCCTGCCCGCGCCTTGGGCAGGTCGATGTGCCCGTCCGCCGTGCCGGCCAGGAATCCAGCCACCGGATCGCCATCCTGTTCGCGATGAAGGCGCAGCAGCGCGTCGTTGTGGCCGTCGAATACGGGGATGGGGTCGATCAAGGCAGTGGTCCATCTGATGGGGTGGAGCGAGAGGAGACTCCCACGCCGCGGCAGGGTGGAACCCGCGGGCGATTTGGGCAAGAGGGAGCGAAAAGCACAACGGGTAGGTGGCTTGGGCGATGACCGCCTTTGGTCGCAGGCGAGGGGGTACGAGGCCGTGGTTCAAGGCGTGTTAACCACCTCGTGCGACAGAGGAATCCGTATCGGGACTGTGGTGGACGACAGTGCTGACCAAGCCCAGGAGAGGCACCTCAGCTATGTCTTCTACTACGCCGCAGACCCGCACTCCGCTCAGCGAACGGCTGGAGTTCATCGGCCTCGACGAGGCAGCGCTGAACCAGCTCCGGTCGGCCAGCGGGCATATCGAGAGGCACCTGCCTGCGGCGCTCGGCCGCTTCTACGGGAAGCTGGCGCACGTGCCGGCCGTCGCCCGGTTCTTCGACGGCGATGCCAGCATGGAGCGGGCACAGAGCAAGCAGTCGGGGCACTGGAAGGCGATTGCCACGGGGCAGTTCGACGACGCCTACGTCGAGGCATCCCGCAAGGTCGGGCTGCGGCACGCCAAGATCGGGCTCGAGCCCAGCTGGTACATCGGCGGCTACAGCCTGATCCTCGAAGGGCTGATCGAGGGTGTGATGCGGGACCTCGTGGCCGAGCAAGTGGCGAGGCAGCCGAAGACGCTGTTCGGCCGCGCCCCGGCCATCGATGTCGAGGCACTGTCGGGCGTGATGACGGCGATGATGAAAGCCGTGCTGCTCGATGTCGACATGGCGGTCACCGTCTATTTCGACAAGCTGACCGAGGAGGCCGCCGAGCGCGACCGCGCGGCCAAGGCGGAGATCGAGCGGACGGTAGGCCTGACGGGCGCCGCGCTGCAGCGGCTGGCCGAGGGCGACCTGACCACGCGGGTCACCGACGATTTCGCGCCCGAGTTCGAGCAGATCAAGACCGACACAAACGCGGTGTTCGACCATCTGGAACAGGTCGTGCGGCGGCTGGCGGAGACATCGCGTTCGGTTCGGACGGCGACCGGCGAGATACTATCGGGTGCCAACGATCTCAGCGAGCGCACGACCAGGCAGGCCACCGCCATCGAGCAGACGGCGAAAGCGACGGAGCAGCTGCTGCGCACGGTCACCGAGAATGCGGAGCGGGCCGAACTTGCCAGCGGCAAGGCCACGGCTGCCTCGACGCTCGCCGCGGAGGGCGGCCGCGTGATGGAGGATGCCAACGACGCCATGGAGCGGATCGCTGCCTCGTCGGGGCAGATCAGCCGGATCATCGGCCTGATCGACGATATCGCCTTCCAGACCAACCTGCTGGCGCTCAATGCCTCGGTGGAAGCGGCGCGCGCCGGGGAGGCGGGCAAGGGGTTCGCCGTGGTGGCCGTAGAGGTCCGGCGGCTGGCACAGAGCGCGGCGCAGGCCTCGAACGACGTGAAGGAACTGATCGACCGCAGCGAGCAGGAAGTGCAGGGCGGCGGCCAGCTGGTCTCTGAGGCGACGCGCAAGCTCGAGCGCATCGTGGCCGCCGTCGACGAGAACGCCACGCTCATGCAGGAG
>JAEYTN010000067.1 GCA_023433985.1 Pseudomonadota bacterium
CGCCGAAACCGCCGCCACCGGACCGGCGCGAGCGCCGGCCCGCGCCACCGCCGAAGCTCGAATCCGGCCACTGGAAGCCCCCCATGGAGCCGCCCCACGGGCTGCTGTCGGAGCTGCTGTCGCGCCGCTGCCGCTGCGTCCAGCTCTGGCTGCGCTGCCACTGGCCCCAGTAGTCGGCCGCCGAGATGCCGCCGCGCAGGAAATCGTTCAGCAGGTCGCCCACCAGCTTGTCGTCGCCGAAGCGCGAGCCGGCATTGTCGAACCCCTGCTTCTTGAACTCGTACTGGATGTCCTCGAGCTCGCGCCGCCGCGCCGCCAGCGTCTTCAGCCGGTTGCGCTGCTCGCGGCTTTCGGCCTCTTCCTCGCCCGCGCGCTGCCGCACCTCGTCGATCTGCTTGACGATCGTGTCGTCCTGCCCCGTCTGGGTCACCCGCGCCGCGGCGAGGAGGTTCCGGATGTCTTCGCGACCCAGCGCCTCGGCAAGGCCGTTCACCGCCGCGCTGAAGGCGGGGTCGCTCCCCTGCGCCAGGTCGCGCTGCGCCCGCAACTGCTCGTCGCGCTTGTCTTCGAGCGCCACCATCTGCGCGTCGATCTCGGCGATCCGCGCCTGCGCCGCCTCGAGCTTCAGCCGCGCCGGCTTGCCGCCGCCTGCGTCGATCGCTGCCTTCTCGAGCGCCACCACTTCGGCTTCCGCCGCGTCGGCGATCTGGTCCTGCCGCTCGGCGTGCTCGCGCAACCGCATCGGAATCTCGTTGAGCATGGCGAAGTTCGCCCGCGCCTCGGGAAAGCCGACCAGCCGCGCCACCCAGCTGTCGAGGAACTGGGTCAGGTTGTTCTCGCGGTAGTTCCTGGTGCCGAAACCGCGCTCCCACAGGTACATGAACAGCGGATCGTCGCGGTACGGCTTGCCTTTTTCTTCCTTGTCGGCCTCCGCCTGCTCGGTCTTGCGCAGGCTTTCGGCGGCCACCGCGGCGAGCTCCTCGGCTGCCTGGCGCTTCTGCGCATAGACCGGATCGCGCGCCGTCTCGGCCGAGACCTTGTCGGCGATCGCCTTGAGCTCCGCCTCGGCCGTCGCCACTGCCTTGACCTGGGTACCGCGCTCGGTGGCGAGCGCCGCGATCTGCTTGTCGAGATCCTTGAGCCCCGTCTCCACTGCATCGAGGTCGCTGCCATGCTTGTCGAGCATGTCGCGCGCCCTGAGCTCGGCCTGGCTCAGCCGGTTGCCCAGCTCCTGCTGCGTCGCCGGGTCGAGCCGGACGCTGGCCAGCTGCCGGAACAGCTCGCTCTCGGTCTCGCGGAACTTCGTGACGAGCTCGGCCGAGCGCGCCAGACGCTTGGCGATCTCATCCTCCTCGCGGCGGATGTCGCGCAGCGCGTCGTCCATCGATTTCAGCGCTTCGGGGCCGGAAAGCGTCACAGGGTCACCATTTGGTCACCGCGCCTCCCAGCACCGGCATCAGGTAGTCGAGGTCGAGAAAGCCGTATTCCTTGAGCCCCAGCGTCGAGCGCTCGATGATGCCGTCGTCGCGCTTGTCGTTCTCGACCATGCGGTAGGTGCTCTCCGGCACCCGGATGCCCCAGGTGTCGACGCTCTCGGTCTTGCCGGTTTCCTCGTTGACGACCGGCAGCGCCAGGGGCTTGCCGTCGGCGTCGATGGCCTGCACGATCAGGTAGTAGTTCGTCGCGTTGGGGTTGATGTCGGGCACGCGCCAGAAGGCCGAGCGCTCGCCTTCCTTGGAGTAGATACGAAGCGTGTATTCGGCGCGCAGCCGGTCGCGCAGCGCCGTGAGGTCGGCCACCGCCTGCAGCGCCGCGGCACGGTTGCCCTCGCTTGCGGCGGCCTTGCCGCGGTTGCGCAGCGCATCGGCCTCGGTCACGGCCTGCTGCACCTTGGTCTCGTCGTAGATGGTCTGGTAGAGCGCATCGATCTGCCGGGGCACGCCCTCGGAAAGCTCGATTCGCGCCTGCTCGGCCTGCGCCGCCTGGAATGGCTGCCAGGCGAGGAAATAGCCGCCGAGCCCCACCACCAGCACCAGCACGATGGCGAGCGCTGCCGGCCCCCACCTCTTGCGGCTCACGTAGAGGCGGGCGAGCGACGTGCCCAGCGACGGCTTGGGCGGCGTATAGGCGAAGCGGCTCTCGGCGAGCGCCTTCACCCCCTCGCGCAGCACGGCATCGGTCACCTCGATGCCCTGCTGGTGATAGATGTCGCGCAAGCGTTCGATCAGCTGCTTTTCGCGCGCCTCGCCGGCCAGCTCGCGTTCGACCAGATCCTGGCGATGGCGGAGCGTATCCACCACGTCCATCGCCAGCATCACCTCGTCGAGCGGTGCCTTGTCGGCGTTTGCCGTCACCGTGCTCAAGTCGTGCCCGGTCCTCAGCCCTGCTTGGTTTCGAGCAGCAGCGCGTTGCCCTCGGCGGCGAGCGTGGCGAGGCGGCGCTTGCCGTCTTCCACCGCATCGCGGATTTCTGCCGAGTTCTTCGTCGCCTGCTCGCGCATTTCGTTGATGATGGTGCGGGATTTCTCCTGGAAGCTCACCACCGAGTCGACCAGCTTCTTCACCGCGTCCGCCCGGATGGTCGGCCCGTAGCCGGCGCGTACCGCCGCCTCGCCCACCCGGTCGCCGATCTCGCTGAGCGTCTCGAGGCTCTTCGACATCCCTTCCTTCATGGCGTTCAGCGTCTCGGTCGATTCATGCAGGCCGAACAGCCCCGTGAAAGACGCCGACAGCGCCGTGAACACCGTCTCGTTGGTCGAAAAGAACGAAACCGCCTGCTGGTATACGCGCTCCTTGGCCTGCGTGGTCTGCATCAGCCGCGCCATGATCACTTCGGAGGTCGAGTATGAGATCGTCAGGTTGTCTGCGAGGTCCTTGGCGATCTGGTAGCGGCGCTCCTCGTTCTGCAGCTCGCGCAGCTTCTCGTCCCGATCCATCTCGAGCTTCGCGCGGTCGGCCGGCGTCCCGCCGGTGAACGCCGCCACCGCGTCCGATGCCGCCTGCAGCGTCGTCTTCTTGTCGTCGAGGACCTTGGTGGCCGTCTCGAGCAGCTCGAGCGCCATCACCTCGGCCTGCTTCAGTGCGCCGCGGAAATCGCGATAGGCCTCGAGAATGGTGTACTCGCGGTCGATCTGGTTCTTGGTCTCCTTGGAGACGTCGAGATAGGTGGCGCGGATGCGCTCGAAGCGGGTGGCGATGTCGCCGCGGCTGACCTTCATCCACACGTTGCTGGCGCGCTCCAGCAGGTCGAGCTTGCCGTCGTCGAGCTGGTCGACCATGCCCTTGGCATCGTCGCGGATCGAGTTGAAGTTCTCGGTGATGGTGTTGTAGCGCTCGCCGACATTCATCGCGGCGACCTGGGAGCGCACCACCTCGTTGAAGGCGCTCGCCTGCGTCAGGGTGCGGCCGATCAGAATCACCTTGGTCTCGTCGAAGCCGGTGATCTCGTTGAGGAGGCCCGTGATCGGTTGCTCGGCCGGCTGCTCCGGCCAGATGCCGAGATCCTTGATGGCCGTCATGGCCTTGTCGAGATATTGCAAGGGTTTATCCATCACTTCAGTGGCCATGGGACGCTTTCCTCTAGTTGGTCACCTTGCGTGGTGACATGATTCACCGGCGGAACGCAGCAGCACAATCAACGCATTCGCCTGCCCGCCCGTTTTCCGCGATATGGTGCTCAAATGCCGCACGAAAAGGGCAGCCACAACGATCGGGCTCGCGGCGTTGCATGAACTCCGCAATTGCGGCGGAACCTGTGAGCCACTAGCTCTCTTCCACCACCAAGCGCAGAAGGAACGACGCGGCATGGAATTCGGCGGCAGGTACCTGTTCTCGGCGCCACGCGAGCGCGTCTGGGCCGGACTCAATGATGCCGCCGTGCTGAAGGCCGCGATCCCCGGCTGCAGCCGCCTCGAGTGGACCGGCGAAGCGACGCTCGAATGCGAGATCAAGGTCAATTTCGGCCTGATGCAGCCCACCTTCACCGGCGATCTCGAGCTGCGCGATGTCACCCCGGCCGTCCGCTACACCCTCGCCGGGCGCGGCCGCGGCGGGCTGCTCGGTAAGGCGGAGGCTGCCGCTGACATCGCGCTCACCGACGCCCCCGGCGGCACCGAGCTCACCTTTACCGCCAATGGCGGCGCCGATGGCGGCATCATGAAGATGGGCAAGGCGGTGATCGGCAGCTCCGCCCAGAAGATCATCGATGGCTTCTTCGAGCGCATCGGCGAGGCGATGGGGACGGAGGTGACGCCGCTGGCGCGGGAGTGACGCCGGGTGCCCGCCGCCTCATTTTGACCCGCCAATCCACGCAATTTTTGCCCATCTGGTCAAAAATGCGCGTGGTTCCCTCTTGCGCTAGGTGGCCTTTGCAGGATTGTATTCCTCCCCAACGCGCCCGGTCTGTCAGGGCGGCATTTGCCGTTGCCGGGGCGCGGAACAGGGAGAATACCTCATGACCTTCTTCACCAAGCACCTCGGTGCTCTCGCGGCCGGTGTCGCCGCTTCCGTGCTCGTCGCCGGTGCTGCGCTTGCGGATCCAGGTCTCATCTACGACCTCGGCGGCAAGTTCGACAAATCCTTCAACGAAGCGGCCTATAACGGCGCCGAGGCCTGGAAGGCCAGTTCCGGCGGCAACTATGTCGATTTCGAAATCACCGACGCCGCGCAGCGTGAGCAGGCGCTCCGCCGCATGGCGCAGCAGGGCGCCAACCCGATCGTGATCATGAGCTTCAACTGGCTCTCGATCCTGCCGGCACTGGCTGACGAGTTTCCCGAGACCAGCTTCGTGGTGATCGACGCCGTCGTCGACAAGCCGAACGTGCGCTCGGTCGTGTTCGACGAGCATACCGGCTCGTTCCTCGTCGGCGCTCTCGCCGCCCTCAAGTCGGATACCGGCAAGTACGGCTTCGTCGGTGGCCAGGACGTGCCGCTGATCCACAAGTTCTACTGCGGCTATGCTCAGGGCGTGAAGGCCGTGAAGGCAGATGCCGAGATCTTCGAGAACTACGTGGGCACGACCCCCGAGGCCTGGAGCAACCCGGCCGTTGGCGCCGAACTCGCCCAGGCGGCCTATGACCGCGGCGCCGAAGTCGTCTTCGCGGCGGCGGGCGGTTCGGGCCTCGGCGTGATCCAGGCGGCCAAGGACAACGGCAAGCTGGCCATCGGCGTCGACTCCAACCAGAACTATATCGAGCCCGGCTCGGTGCTGACTTCGATGGTCAAGCGCGTGGACGTCGCAGTGCAGAACGCCTTCAACGACGGCCCGGGCCTGACGACCGGCACCGTGGTGATGGGGCTGGCCGATGACGGCGTCGGCTATTCGGTCGACGAGTACAACCAGCCTCTCCTCAACGACGACATCATTGCCAAGGTCGAAGACCTGAAGGCCAAGGTCATCGCCGGCGAGATCGAGGTCCACAACTACGAAACCGACAACAACTGCCCGCTCTGAGCGACCGGCAGGATGGCGTCGCAATCCACAAACGCGCAGCGGCCCGACGGGGCCGCTGCAACTGCCCCGGCAATTGAGCTCAAGGGCATCAACAAGCATTTCGGCCCGGTTCACGCTAATCGCGACATCGACCTTAGGGTCGAGCGCGGCACGGTGCACGGCATCGTCGGCGAGAATGGCGCGGGCAAATCGACACTGATGTCGATCCTCTACGGCTTCTACACCGCCGACAGCGGCGAGATTTTCGTCAACGGCAAGCTCGAGCACATCACCGATTCGCGTCACGCGCTGGCGCTGGGCATCGGCATGGTGCACCAGCACTTCATGCTGGTGGACAATTTCACCGTGCTCGAGAACCTGATCCTCGGCGCCGAGGGAGCAGCCCGCACCAGGCCTGCGCTGGACAAGGCGCGCGCCGAACTGAACCGGATCGAGGAGGAATACAGCTTCGAGGTCGACCCCGACGCGATCGTCGAGGAAATCTCGGTGGGGCAACAGCAGCGCGTCGAGATCCTGAAGGCGCTCTATCGCGGCGCGGAAATCCTGATCCTTGACGAACCGACCGGCGTGTTGACGCCGGAAGAGGCGGACGATCTGTTCCGCGTGCTGCGCACCCTGCGCGACGAGGGCAAGACCATCATCCTGATCACCCACAAGCTTCGGGAGATCATGGCCATTACCGACAATGTTTCGGTGATGCGACAGGGCCAGATGGTGGCAACGCTGAAGACTGAGGAGACCAGTCCCGAACAGCTCGCCGAACTGATGGTGGGGCGGCGGGTGCTGCTGCGCGTCGACAAGGGCCCGGCCAACCCCGGCAAGCCCCTGCTGGAAGTCGAGGATCTCGTGGTCGCCGATGACCGCAAGGTGGTGCGGGTCAAGGGGGTGAGTTTCACCGTCAGGGCGGGCGAGATCGTCGGCATCGCCGGCGTTGCGGGCAACGGCCAGTCGGAACTGCTCGAGTCCATTTCCGGCATGCGCGACCAGCTGAGCGGGACGGTGCGACTCAACGGCCAGCCGCTATCGCTTGAAGGCGACGATGGCGCGCGTCGAGCCCGTGTTGCCGGCCTGGCGCATGTGCCGGAGGACCGGCACCGCATGGGCCTCGTCGTGCGCTTCACGGAGTGGGAGAACGCCATTCTCGGCTACGAATATCTGCCCGACTATGCCAGCGGGCTGTTGCTCGATATCGGCAAGGCCAGGCAGGCGGCCAAACGCGCCATCGAGACGTTCGACATCCGCCCGCCCGATACCGAACTGCGCACTGCCAACTTCTCCGGCGGCAACCAGCAGAAGATCGTGCTGGCGCGCGAGATCGGCCGCAACCCGGACGTGCTGATCGTCGGCCAGCCGACCCGCGGCGTCGACATCGGCGCCATCGAGTTCATCCATAATCAGCTGATCAAGCTCCGCGACGCCGGCAAGGCCATCCTGCTGGTGTCGGTGGAGCTCGACGAAATCCGTTCGCTCAGTGACCGTATCCTGGTGATGTTCGACGGCCGCATCGTCGGCGAAGCCGACCCCGCTACCGCTACCGAAAACGAGCTGGGCCTGATGATGGCTGGCATCGACAAGGGCGCAGCCGCATGAGACGTCCCATTCCCCGCTGGGCCGACCTGGTCCTGCTGCCGCTGCTGAACCTGGTGCTGGCCTTCGGCATTTCCGGGCTCGTCGTGCTGATGATCGGCGGCAACCCGCTCGAGGCTTATCACGCCATCTTCTTCGGTGCCCTGGGGTCCGGCGATGGGCTCAGCTACACGCTCTAC
>JAEYTN010000122.1 GCA_023433985.1 Pseudomonadota bacterium
GCCTTGATGATCCGGGCAAGCTCGGTGCGCGGCGGGGCGATCACCACGCGGGTCGCCTCGACGCCGGCGACCGTTACGATTTCCTGCGCCCGGGCCTGGTCGAGCAAGGGGACGCCAAAAGGAGATGCAACCGCAATCGTGCCGGCCAGCAGCCAGGCCTTCAGCTTAGGCATAAAGTACTCTCCGTGCCCGGATCGGGGGCTCGCAATGGGTAGGCGCCTGGGGAGGGAGTCGGCGTTTCGCCCGCGTAACAATTTTGCTTAGCCCCAAAAGTTTAACGGTGGCAATTCCTCGCGATTTTGTGAGTCCGGCCTGTGGATTTGCTGCAACGGAGGGGCGTGCCGTCCCTACGCTGCGTCGCTCTCCAGCCCCTCGTCCAGCCCGTATTCCCGCAGCTTCCGGTAGAGCGTCGACCTGCCGATGCCGAGCGCCCGGGCCACCCGCGACATGCGGTAGCCGTAGTGGGCGAGCGCGAACACGATCAGTTCACGCTCGACATCGGCGAGGGCGGCGACTTCGCCATTGCTGCCAATGAACCGGTCCGGGGCCGTGGCCTGCTTTACATCCTCGCGTCTGAGGACACTGGCGTCGTCGATATGAACCGGGGCTGAAGGGGCAGGGGTGGTGCTCACCAGCTTCAGCGCCTCGCCCCGCCCGGCGCTCAGCGCCACGATCTGCGGGAAGTCCGCACTCTCGAGATAGGCGCCGTCGCTCAGCACCACTGCGCGATACACCGCATTCTCGAGCTGCCGGATGTTGCCCGGCCAGTTGTAGCCCTTGAGCAGGTTCAGTGCCGCGTCGGAAATCCCGACGATGCGCTTGCCCGCCTCGGCCGCCAGCCGCGCCATGAAATGCTGCGCCAGCAACTGCACGTCCTCCGGCCGGTCGCGCAGCGGCGGCACGTAGATCGGGAAGACGATGAGCCGCTAGTAGAGGTCTTCGCGGAAGCCGCCGGCCTTGGTGAGGTTGAGGAGCCGCCGGTTCGTCGCCGAAATGATCCGCACGTTCACCCGCACCGGGCGGTCGGCGCCCACGGGCTCGATCTCGCCTTCCTGGATCACGCGCAGCAGCTTCACCTGCACGTCCATCGGCAGCTCCCCCACCTCGTCGAGGAAGATGGTGCCGCCATTGGCCTCGAGGAACTTGCCCGCATGGTCGCTCACCGCACCGGTGAAGGCGCCCTTGCGGTGCCCGAACAGCGTCGACTCGACCAGATTCGGCGGAATGGCTCCGCAGTTGACCGTTACGAAGGGCCGTCCGGCACGATCGCCCGAGCCCTGGATCACCCGGGCCGCCAGCTCCTTGCCGACACCGGTCTCACCCTCGATCAGCACGGGGATAGGGCTCTTCGCCGCTTTGGCGCAAAGCGAGATCACCCGGTCCATGGCAGGCGAGCGGGTCACGAGGTCGGCCACGCCGAGATGGCCCCCGAGCCGACTCCTGTCGGTCCGGACCAGCGTTTCGAGTTCGCCCACCTTCAGTGCGTTCCGCAGCGAAATGATCATCCGCTCGGGCGCCACCGGTTTCACGAAGAAATCCGCCGCGCCCTGGCGCATCGCGGAAACCACCGTATCGAGGGAGGAATGTGCGGTCTGCACGATCACGGGGGTCGCGATCCCCTCGCGCCGCATGGCGTCCATCACCCCCATGCCGTCGAGGTCCGGCATCACCAGGTCCAGCACCATCACGCCGATGCCGGGGTCGGAACGCAGCAGGTCCAGCGCCTGCTGGCCCCCCGTCGCCGTCACCGCCTGGAACCCAGCCCTTGCCGCGACCTCCGAAGTCAGCCGCAGCTGCACGAGGTCGTCGTCAACAATCAGAACACGCGCCACAAAACCCCCAACGCCTTGTCGTTGGCGCGTTCCGGCCGACCCAGCCGAATCGCGCTGTACCGTTTTGAGGCATGGTGGCCAGAGGGAGTTAAGGCGCGATTAAGGCTAACGAATTGGAGAGTCAGCGGAAGCCGGCCTGCTTGGTGTGACGGATCGCGTTGATCGTGACCTCGTCGCCCTGCAGCATGTAGCGGATGACGTATCCGCCGTTACCGAATGGTACGATCAGGTCACGTGTTCCCTCGCTGGCATCGTCGGCGGGCTTGCCGCTGGCCGGGAATTGGCGCAACTGCCGGACCCCTGCAAGGATGACCTGCGCGGCCCGCCTGGCGGCCGGCGGACTATCGCGCGCCAGAAACTTCCCGAGCTCGGCCAGATCGATGGTCGCCGGCCGCGACCACCTTACTCGTGCCATTCGGGCAGCTCGCCGTCCTCGCCATTGGCGATCTTCTCGAGCCAGGCTTCGACCTCTTCCCCGGTCAGGTGCAGCCCCGTCTTCTGATAGTCTTCCCAGGCCGCCTCGGCATCGCGCTTGAACTGCTCCCGCAACTCCTCGCGCTCGACATATTCGCCGATCGCCTGACGCATCAGCCAGTGCGGCGAACGCTGGCGGGACTCCGCGAGGTGATTCAACCGCTCGCGCAAGTCGTCCTCGAGCTTGATGCTGGTGGTGGATTTGCCCGCCATCGGTGCCTCCAGGTAACACCTCTTACTACCACAATCCGGCACCCCCCGCCACCGCTTCCCATCCTCGGCGGCCATGGCTAAGGTCCGCGCCTGATTTACTGCGAAGGTGAGACATGGATTTCCGCAACCTGGCACGCGCCCCCGAAGCCGGAGCACAGAAGGGCCACAACCAGCTCGGCGAGTTGCCCACCTGGAACCTCGCGGACCTTTACCCTGCCAACGATTCCCCGGAGCTGAAGACCGATCTCGCCGCCGCGCAGTCCGAAGCCAAGTCGTTCGAGGCCGACTACAAGGGCAAGCTCGATGCGCTCGCCAGGTCCGGCGGCCTCGTCCAGGCGATCCAGCGCTACGAGGCGCTGTCCGACCTCACCGGCAAGCTCGGCTCCTACGCCTTCCTGCAATATGTCCGGAACACGCAGGAGCCCGAGAAGGTCAAGTTCCTCGGCGACCTCAGCCAGGCGCTGACCGATCTCAGCACCGGCCTCATCTTCTTCGGCCTCGAACTCAACCGCATCGAGGAAGCGACCCTCGAAGCCGCCTTCGCGCAGAGCCCCGAGCTCGCCCGCTACCGCCCCTGGTTCGCCGAGCTCAGGAAGGCCAAGCCCTACCAGCTCGAGGACAAGATCGAGGAGTTGTTCCACGAGAAGTCGGTCACCGGCGCCTCCGCCTGGAACCGGCTGTTCGACGAGACGATGGCGAGCCTCAAGTTCGAGGTCGATGGCGAAGAGCTCAACCTCGAATCCACCCTCAACCTCCTGTCCGACAAGGATGAAGTGAAGCGCGAGGCGGCGTTCGGCGGGCTGTCGAAGACGCTGCACGCCAACGAGCGGCTCTTCACCCACATCACCAACGTCCTCGCCAAGGACAAGGAAATCTCCGACCGCTGGCACGGCTTCGCCGACATCGCCGACAGCCGCCACCTCGAGAATTCGGTGGAACGCGAAGTCGTCGAGGCGCTGCAGACGGCGGTGCGCGAGGCCTATCCGCGCCTCTCCCATCGCTATTACAAGATGAAGGCGAAATGGTTTGGCAAGGAGCAGCTCAACGCCTGGGACCGCAACGCCCCGCTCCCCACGTCCGACGATCGCGTCTACGACTGGCAGACGGCCAAGGACACGGTGCTCGAGGCCTATGGCCGCTTTTCGCCCAAGCTGGTCGAAATCGCCGAGCCGTTCTTCAACCGCGGCTGGATCGACGCCCCCACCAAGGATGGCAAGTCCCCCGGCGCCTTCGCCCATCCCACGGTGCCGTCCTCGCACCCCTACCTCATGCTCAACTACCTGGGCAAAGCGCGCGACGTGATGACGCTCGCGCACGAGCTCGGCCATGGCGTGCACCAGGTGCTGGCGGGCGGGCAGGGGGCGCTGATGGCGCCGACGCCGCTGACGCTGGCCGAGACGGCGTCGGTGTTCGGCGAAATGCTCACCTTCCGCTCGATGCTGGCCAAGACCACCGACCCGCGCCAGCGCTTCTCGATGCTGAGCTCGAAGGTCGAGGACATGCTCAACACGGTGGTGCGGCAAATCGCCTTCTATACCTTCGAACGAGAGGTCCACACGGCGCGCAAGCAGGGCGAGCTGACGACGCCGGATCTCAACCGCATCTGGCTCGAAGTCTCGAAGGAAAGTCTAGGCCCGGCGATCAAGCTGAACGAGGGCTACGACATCTTCTGGGCCTACATCCCGCACTTCATCCATTCGCCCTTCTATGTCTACGCGTACGCCTTCGGCGACTGTCTTGTGAACTCGCTCTACGCACAGTATGAGAAGGCGAATGAGGGCTTCGCGGAGCGCTACCTGGAGCTCCTGAAGGCCGGGGGAAGCAAGCATCATTCCGAGCTGCTCGCGCCCTTCGGGCTCGATGCGCGCGATCCCCAGTTCTGGTCGCTGGGCCTCTCGATGATCGAGCGGCTGATCGGCGAACTGGAAGCCACATCGCCGAACTGACCAACGAGGACGTCAATGGCCACCACTCCCGCCCCCGCCGATAACCACGACGACATCCCGGCGATGGACTACGCGCAGCACGAGGGGACCTATCGCGGGTTCCTCACCTTCGTGAAGCTGTGCATCGTCAACCTGGCCTTCGTGGTCCTGTCACTCTACGCCTTCATCGAGGGGCACAACGCCATTGCCGGCATCGTGCTGCTGATCCTGTCCTTCCTCGTGCCGATCGGCATGCAGCTGATGGGCCGACGCTCGGCCTGATCCCGCGGGCGCCCCGCCGGGGCGCCTGCCGTAGTGGGGCGACTACCCGGAGAGGTCCATGAAGATTGCAGTGTTGCGGGAACTCGCCGACGGCGAGACCCGAGTGGCGGCGACGCCCGAAACTGTCACCAAGTTCAAGGGCCTGGGCGCCGAAGTGGCGGTCGAAGCCGGGGCAGGGACACTAGCCCGCATCCCGGATGCCGAGTATGTGGCGGCCGGCGCGACCATCGGCAATGCCGCGGCAACGGCCAAGGGCGCCGATATCGTGCTCACCGTCCGCCGCCCGAAGGTCGCTAGCCTCAACGGCGTCAATCCCGGCGCGCTGGTCATCGGCGCCATGGACCCATATGGCAACGAGGGTGAGATCGCCGCGCTCGCCAAGGCGGGCGTCACCGCCATCGCCATGGAGTTCATGCCGCGCATCACCCGCGCGCAGGTGATGGATATTCTCTCCTCGCAGGCCAATCTCGCCGGCTACCAGGCCGTCATCGATGCAGCGGGCGCCTTCGACCGCGCCATGCCGATGATGATGACCGCCGCCGGCACCGTGCGGCCCGCCAAGGTGTTCGTGATGGGCGCCGGCGTCGCCGGCCTCCAGGCCATCGCCACCGCACGCCGCCTCGGCGCCGTGGTTACCGCCACCGACGTGCGCGCCGCCGCCGGCGAGCAGGTTGAATCGCTGGGCGCCAAGTTCATCATGACCGAGGCGCTCAAGGACGCCTCGGGCTCGGGCGGTTATGCCCGCGAGCTGACGCCTGACGAGCAGGCGGCGCAGGCCGAACTCGTCGCCGGCCACATCGCCAAGCAGGACATCGTCATCACCACGGCCCTGATCCCCGGTCGCCCGGCGCCCAAGCTCGTATCGAAGGCGATGGTCGATTCCATGGCTCCCGGCTCGGTGATTGTCGACCTCGCGGCCGAGCGCGGTGGCAATGTCGAGCTGACGCAGCCGGGCAAGGTCACCACCACGCCCAACGGCGTGACCATCATTGCCCACACCAACGTGCCGGGCCGACTCGCCACCTCGGCGAGCCAGCTCTATGCGCGCAACCTCAACTCCTTCCTCGAGACGCTGGTCGACAAGAAGGAGAAGGTGCTGGCGGTGAACTGGGACGACGAGTTGGTGAAAGCCACCGTGCTCACGCGCGACGGCCAGATCGTCCACCCCAACATCAAGCTCGATGCGGTCGCCGTAGCGCCGGCTCCGGCCGCCAAGCCCGCCGGTCCGCCCGCCAAGACGGCGCCGGTGGCAAAAACAGCGGCGCCCAAGCCTCCGGCCGCGCCGCCCGCGACACCTGTTGCGACCGAAGCCGTTCCCGCGGCTCCGGTGAAGACCGGTGCAGCGAAGAAGACCACGGCGAAGAAGGCGGCTGCCAAGCCGGCCGCGCCCGCTGGCATCACAGATACCCCGCCGCTGCCGGCCGCCAAGGCTCCGGCCAAGCGTACCACCAAGACCGCCGTTGCGGCCGCCGAGCCGGCTACGGCAGCGAAGCCGGCCCGCAAGGCGCCGGCGAAGAAACCCGCCGCTCCCAAGGGGACGACCTAAATGGACCAGACCGCCGAACA
>JAEYTN010000243.1 GCA_023433985.1 Pseudomonadota bacterium
ACCTTGGCCACTTCCACCGGCTTCGCGGCCGCCGGCTTGGCTTCAAGCGGCTTCACCGGAGCGAGCGGCGTCGTCGCATTCGCATCGACCGAAGCTACCTTCTCCACCGGCTTTTCGACCGGCGCAACGACCGCGGGCTTGCCGCCCTTGGGCCCGAGCGCCGCCAGCTGGCTCGCCTTGCCCGGGATCACCAGCTTCTGGCCGACATAGATTTTGTCGGGAGAGTTGAAGCCGTTTGCCTGGATGATCGCCTGTGCCGTCACGTTGTAGCGCCGCGCGATGGTATAGAGGCTCTCGCCGCTCTCCACCTGGTGCACATAGGCATCAGAGGGGATCGAGACGAGCGTGGAATTGCTGGCCGGAATGTCCGCTACCTTGGGGGTCGCCGGCACCGGGCTCAGGGGCTGGACAGCGGGCATCATCTGGTTGCTTCCATTGGCTGAGTTGAGCGAAGGCAAGTCTTCAGTCGTGATCGTACCCAGCTGCTGGGTGCCGGCCGGCACGGGTGCCATGGCCATGGCGCTCGAGCCGCCGCCGATATCGTTGGGTGGGATGAAGGGCCCCGCCGCCACCCTGGTCGGTGCCACGAGGGTCTTGGGCATCGGCTGCGTGCCCTGAAAATCTGCGGAGGCGTTGGTCGAACCCGTCGCCGTCCTGTCGAAGCCGAGGCCACTAAGCGAGCTGCACCCCGAGAGCGCCGCTGCGCTTACGAGCATGCCTGCAATTGCTGCGATCCTAAGCGCTTTACCGGTAACGCGGTTACTCATCAGTCCACTCGTACACAGGTACTCAATGACGATGAGATTAGGCCGTTAAGGTAAAAACTGACTTAAATGCCGGAGACCTTTTCCGGAAATTTGCGAGTCGGATTCAGGGGTTGGTAGGGTTAAGGGTGCGGCAGAAGCACCCGCTCCAGCCCGCCTCAGAGCGTGATCCGCCCGTCCAGGTCGTCCACCGCCGCATAGTCCGACACCTGCAGCATCAGCGGCGTGACGGTGATCGCGGAGCCATGCATCAGCAGGTGGAAATCGTTCTCCGGATCGAGCGGCCGCGGCGTCTCCGGAATCGCGATGAAGAACTTCCCCGCGTTGTCGCTCGGATAATATGCCATCGGCGAACGCGCGAACCGCTGCGCCGGCACCACGCGCACACCGGAAACCTCTGGTTGCCACGGGATGTTGACGTTGAAGTACACCTGCCCGCGCGTTTCGACCGCACCCCACAGCGAGCGCACCACCCCGGCGGCGTGCTTCAGCGAATTGCCCCACTCGATGTGGTCGCCCTTCTCGTAGTTCACCGCCTGCGAGATGCCGATGCCGAGCGCCCCGTGAAACGCCCCCTCGCGCGCGCCGGCCACAGTGCCCGAGCAGTTGAGGATATCGCCCAGGTTCTGGCCGTTGTTCACGCCCGAGAGCACCAGCTCGGGCTTCAGGTCCTTGCAGACATGCGTCATGCCGGCGACCACGCAGTCGGCGGGCGAACCGCCCACCACCGCGAACACCCGGTCATCGCGCTGCTCGAGCCCGAGCTCGCGCCCGAACGTGAAGCGATGCGCCGCGCCCGACTGGTTGCCGTCGGGCGCCACCACCCACACATCATCGCTCAGCGTGGCGGCGATCTGGCGCATCACCTGGATGCCGGGAGCGTCGACCCCATCGTCGTTGGTGATGAGGATCCTCACGAGCGGGCGCCGATCGACTTGAGGCCCTTCATGTATGGCTGCAGCACATCGGGGATGGCCAACGAGCCATCCTCCTGCTGGTAGTTCTCCATCACCGCGATCAGCGCGCGCCCTACTGCCACGCCCGAACCGTTGAGCGTGTGGACGTGCCGAACCTTGCCGTCTGCATCGCGGAACCGCGCATCCATGCGCCGCGCCTGGAAATCGCCGCACACCGACACCGACGAAATCTCGCGATAGGTGTCCTGCCCCGGCAGCCACACCTCGAGGTCATAGGTCTTCTGCGCCCCGAACCCCATGTCGCCGGTCGAAAGCGTCATCACCCGGTAGTGGAGGCCGAGCTTCTTCAGCACGTCCTCCGCGTCCGACACCATCTTCTCATGCTCGTCGCCCGACGCTTCCGGCGTCGTGATCGCCACCATCTCGACCTTGTTGAACTGGTGCTGCCGCAGCATGCCGCGCGTATCCCGCCCCGCCGACCCGGCCTCGGACCGGAAACACGGAGTCAGCGCCGTCAGCCGCATCGGCAGCTGTTCCGCCGAGAGGATGGATTCGCGCACGAAGTTGGTGAGCGGCACCTCGGCCGTCGGGATCAGGCCGAGGCGGCCATCGCCATGCTTAACGAAGAACAGGTCTTCCTCGAACTTCGGCAGCTGATTGGTGCCGAATAGGGCGTCGTCGCGCACGAGGTACGGCGGCTCCACCTCGGTGTAGCCATGCTCGTCCACGTGCAGGTCGAGCATGAATTGCCCAATAGCCCGCTCGAGCCGCGCCAACTGCGACTTCAGCACCACGAAGCGGGCGCCGGAAAGCTTCGCCGCCACCTCGAAGTCCATCATCCCGAGCGCTTCGCCGGTTTCGAAATGCTCCTTTGGAGCGAACGAGAAGCTCGGCTTCGGCGGCCGCACCTTCGCCGCCGTCTCGGGCGAGCCGTTGCGGCCGAAGTACTCGACGTTGTCGCTCTCGTCCTCACCCACCGGCACTTCGTCGAGCGGCAGGTTGGGGATGATGCTGAGTGCGTTGCGCAGCTTGTCCTCGGCGTCCTTCCGGGCCGCCTCGCCATTCTGGATCGCGTCCTTGAGCTGCGCGACCTCATCTATCAGCGCCTGCGCCCTGGCCTCGTCCTTCTGCGCCTTGGCCTGCCCGATCTGCTTCGACAGCGCATTGCGCTTCGCCTGCGCCTCCTCGACCGCCACGATCACGCTCCGCCGCTGCTCGTCCAGCGCGATCAGCTCCGCGGACCTGAACGGCACGTTCTTGCGCCCGCTGAGCGCCCGGTCGAAAGCTTCGGGGTTGGCCTTGATCCAGTTGATGTCGAGCATGGGAAACCTGCCGTCGGAGAGGCTGTCTGCTTTACCGGAACGGCTTGGGCATGCAACCCCTCCTCCGGTCAAACTGCCTTCCCTTCGCCCGCCCCCTCCTCTATGTTCCGGCCGAATTTCAACTCCCCGGAATCCCGATCATGGCGCACGAGAGCACCCCGCACTTCCACAACACCGAGGGCCTCCCGAAGATCGAAGTCGGCTCCAAGGAGTTCATGTGCGTCGGCGCCCTGCCCCCGTTCGATCATCCCCACATCTATATCGACATGGGCAAGGACAACGACGTCGTCTGCTCCTACTGCTCGACCCACTACGTCTATAACCCCGAGCTCGCGCCCGGCACCTCCGAGCCTCTCTCGGCCGTCTATCACTCCGAAAACGCCTGATCCGCCATGTCCGGCAACGGACGCACGGTCTATGTCGCCGGTGCCGGCATTGCCGGGCTGACCCTGGCGCTGGCGCTCGCCAAGTTCGGCGCCACCGTGGTTGTGCTCGAGCGCAACCCCAAGGTGCAGGAAGTCGGGGCCGGCCTCCAGCTCAGCCCCAACGCCCGCCACGTGCTCGACCGGCTGGGCGTCGACCGTGCGCTCCACGCGACGGCGTTCGAACCCAAGGGCATCGACGTCTACCCCTTCAACGCCAGGCAGCCACTCGTCACGCTCGAGCTCGGCGGCGCAGTGCTCGACCGCTTCGGCGCTCCCTACGCGGTGATCCACCGCGCCGATCTGGCCGAGCTGCTCTATAAGGCCTGCAAGCGCTTCGCCAATATCGACATCCTGTTCGGCGTCCGCGCCTATGACGTGGTGAGCCACGCCCGCGGCGTCTCGGTCACCGTCGACGAGGCAGACGGCAAGTCGCGCTCCGCCCGCGCCTTCGCCTTCATCGGCGCTGATGGCGTCCACTCGCGCACCCGCACCGACGTGCTGATCGGGCCAAAGGCCAGCTATACCGGTCGCGTCGCCTGGCGCATCACCCTCGCGCAGTCGGACCTCACCGACATCGTCGCGCAGGACCGAACGAGTCTCCTTTGGGGGCCCGGCTTTCACGCCGTCACCTACCCGTTGCCGCACCGCCGGCAGATGAACATCGCGCTCTTCATGAAGGCGCGCGAAGCCGACGTGCTCGGCGACCATCCGCCCACGGCGCCGAAGCTTCCATGGGCGGCCCGGGGCAATCGCCGCTTCGACGAGATCGTCAAGGCCGCCGGCAACGACTGGGGCTACTGGCCGCTCTTCACCGTCGACACGGGCAAGTGGAGCGAAGGCAGCGTCGGCCTGGTCGGCGACGCCGCGCACGCCATGGTCCCGTTCCAGGCGCAGGGCGCGGCAATGTCCATCGAGGATGCGGCGGTGCTGGCGCCGCTGCTGATGACCGACGCTGACGCCGAGACGGCGCTCCGCCGCTACCAGTCGATCCGAAAGCCGCGGGTGGAGCGGGTGCAGAAGCTGAGCCGCTCGAACGGATTTGCCTTCCACATGGAGTGGCCGTTCAGCCTTGCCCGGGACGCGGTGGTGAAGCTCCAGGGCTCCACCGGACACCTCAAGCGCCTCGCCTGGCTCTACGGCTACGACCCCGCGCCCGATCCCGCCTCGATTCCCCCCGCGCCGCAAAGAGCAGTGCGCGACGCAACCT